>JAGWUK010000085.1 GCA_028868455.1 Burkholderiales bacterium
GTTTTCCCAACACGCCGGAATTCGCCAAATCCCGCCACATGAGTGCAGATCGTATCGATGCGAAAAAAATGATCGAAGCATTGAATACACATCTGACAGAAAAATTTGGCAGCGACAAGCTGATCCTGAAATGGTCGTCGCCAAGTATTCTGCTGGACTATAAACTGATGGAACAAAAAGGCCTGAAACGCGAAGAAGTAGAAAATGCAGCGGCCCGTTTCCTGATCGGCTATGACGGCATTGCCAACGCATTTACGCGGACGCAATTAGAAAACGGTACTTTGCCAGCAACGCATCTGGGCAAGCTGATGCAACGTGCATGGAACCGTCAGGTGTCCGGCGACATCCTGCTGGTCACCAAACCGTACTGGTATTTTGGCAGCGGCAACAGCGGCACATCGCATGGATCACCGTACAGCTACGATACCAATGTGCCATTGATGATCATGGGCAAGCCATGGTTCAAGGCGGGCAATTACGGACAATACACAGAAGTCGTCGATCTCGCGCCAACCTTGGCCGACCTGCTGCGTATCCGTCCGCCGTCAGCATCTGAAGGACGTATTTTGACTGAAGCGCTGCGCTAAATGATCGCGTCTTAGCTAAGCATCCGCATCCGACAAAAAGCCCGCATGATTTTCATCATGCGGGCTTTTTGTTGACTTCAATACAGAAAAATGATTGCGCTGCGCCGCCATCGTTCCGGGTTTGATAAACACAGAACTATTTTCTGATGTCTATCCGGCGACAGCACGACGACCGCTCAGCAAGCGCCAGATTTTGCCCGGAATTCGGTATATCAGGCGAATAAAGGTCAGTGTCAACAATGCTTCAATCAGCGTCAGCACGAAGGCAAATACGGTATTCCAGCGTGACTCACGACGACGGAATTTTGCCAGCATGCGGTCATAGCTGATTTCTATGCTGTCGTAGAAAGTCGGCACCACCAGCAAGGTCAGCAACGTAGAGGTAATCGTCCCGCCAATAATCGCAATCGCTAACGGACGATAGAACTCGCCGCCTTCACCCAGTCCTATCGCAACCGGCAACATCCCGGCAATCAGCGCAAACGTCGTCATCAGAATCGGACGCAGACGTTTACGCCCGGCGTACATCAATGCTTCTTCTCGGTCGAAACCTTCCTCTTCTCGCTTGCGTGCGCAATCGAGCAACAGGATCGCATTCTTCGCGACCAGCCCCATCAGCATGATGATGCCGATAAAGCTCATCAGGTTCAGCGTGCCGTGCGTCAGCAACAATGCCAGCACTACACCGATCAGGCTCAGCGGCAGAGATAACATGACCGCGATCGGCGCCGTGAACGAACTGAACTGCATGACCAGGATCAGATACATCAATCCAATACCCATGACCAGGGCAATCGCCATTTCGCTGAACAACTCTTTTTGCGAACGGGCGGCACCACCCAATTCCAGACCGTAGCCATGCGGAAAATTAATCGACTGGGCAATCTTCAGCGCATCAGCCGTTACTTCGCCGGAGGAGCGTCCTTGCGCATTGGCGGATACGGCGATCATGCGCTTGCCGTCGGTATGCTGGATTTGTGCCGGACCTTTGCCCATCGTGATTTTGGCGATTTGCTCCAGCGGCACCATCTCGTCGCCGCCATTGACAGCAATCGGTAAACGCTCAATGTTTTCCGCATTGATCCTGTCGTCAGGATGCAGGCGCACGGCCACATCGCGCGCCTCACCCGTAGGATCAACCCAGTCACCCACTTCGACGCCGGCAAACGCCACACGCAAGGCCTGCGCTGTGTCATTGACGGAAATCCCGAGTGCATTCGCCAGACCACGATTGAGTTCAATCTGCAATTCGTCTTTCGGGTCTTGTTCAGACAAGCCGACGTCCACCGCTCCTTTGACCTTGCTCAGCTTGGCCATGAAATCGTTGGAAATGGCCATCAGCTTACGTGAGTCCGGTCCGGAAAACTGAATCTGCACCGGCTTACGTCCGCCGTTGTTCAGGTCGTCCTGCACCACGTATTCGGCACCGATGATACGGCCAACCAGATTGCGCAGCGATACCGCGACTTCCGTCGCAGAACGTTTGCGTTCGGTGCTCTTGCCGATGTCCACATATACGCGTCCGCCGCTCAGGTTAACGACGCTGTCGGTAGCCTTGGTTTCTTTGATGGTTCTGGCCAGTTCCGCTGCTTTTTCCACTTTCAGGCGAGCATATTCCAGGCTGGAACTCGACGGCGTACGCACATCGATCACGATGGTGCCGTTATCCGACGTCGGCAAAAAACTGGAGCCGCCCAAAGTCGCATGCAGGGTAATTGCGCCGACAAAACTGACTGCGGCGATTACCGCCATCCAGATGCGGTGATGCAATGCCCAGGCAATCACATTTCCATAGCGATCCGCCTGATGATCGAACCAGGTATTAAAACGCGCTAACACCAGGCTGATACCGCGTTTGGGTGCCAGATGATGGCCGACAGGGTCGCCCCAATACGCCGACAACATCGGATCGAGCGTGAAGGAGATGAATAAACTGACCAGCACCGAGCTGGCAACCGTCAACGCAAACGGGCGGAACCATTCGCCCGATACACCAGGCATGAAAGCCACCGGGATAAATACCGCAATGATGGAAAACGTCGTCGCAGCCACAGCCAGACCGATCTCACGCGTACCATTGCTGGCCGCCGTGCGACGATCGGAGCCCATCTCCATATGCCGCACGATGTTTTCACGCACCACAATCGCATCGTCAATCAATACCCCGATCGCCAGTGAAAGTCCAAGCAGTGTCATGAAGTTCAGCGTGAATCCGCACAGCCAGACCGCGATGAAAGCGGCGATCACGGATGTCGGCAAACTCATTGCCGTAATCAGCGTCGAACGCCAGGAATTCAGGAACACATAGACCACAAAAATCGTCAGTACCGCACCAAACATCAGCGATTCGATGACATTATTCAGGCTGCTCTGCGCATCCTTGCCGCCGTCCTGAGTGACTTCGATACTGGTTCCGGAAGGCAGGGTCTTATTGATTTCAGCGACCAGGTCGCGGATCTTGGCGGCGACCGTAACGGTACTGGCGTCGCGCGAACGGGTCACCGAAATACCGACATTGGGATTGCCATTGCGAACGCTAAACCCGTTGATCTCTGCAAAACCATCGGCGATATCGGCCACCTGCGCGAGCCGGATCACTTCAGCACCGCGCCGCTTGATCACGATCTGCTGGAACTCAGCGGGTGACTCAATGCGACCGACCAGACGGATACTCTGCTCATCCAGTCGGCCTCTGACCTTACCTACCGGTGCCGTCGTGTTTTGATTACGCAAGGCATTGACGACTTCGGACACCGACACATTGTATTCACGCAGCTTCTGCGCATGCAGCAAGACACTCAACTCACGCTTGAGCGCGCCATTCACAGAAACGGTTGCGACACCATCCACTGCGCGAAACTTGTCGGATAACTCGTCTTCAGCCATGCGTGAAATCTCGGCATGACTCAGGGTTTTCGACGACAGCGCCATTTGCATGATCGGTTGCGCCGATGGATCGACGCGCTCCAGAACAGGTTCGCGCATTTCGACTGGCAACTTATAGCGCACCGATGCAATCGAGTTACGCACCTCGTCCGAGGCCTCGATCATGTTTTTATTGAAATTAAAAATAATGACGATGCTGGCATTGCCTTCATTCGCCGTGGAGCGTATCTGATAAACGCCGGTAATACTTTGCAGGGATTTTTCTATGCGATTGATAATCTCCCGCTCGACCGTCTCTGGCGAGGCGCCCGGATACGGAATGCTGATCACCAGCACCGGTTGCTCAACATCCGGAATCTGGTTGACCTTCAGTTTCTTGAGTGCCAGCAAACCCAGACACATCAGGGCAATGATGATCACGATCATCGCGATCGGACGTTTAATACTGAAATCGGATAGGAACATGGCTTATTTCCCCGCAGCTGTCACGGCAGTCGCACTGACTTCCGTCCCGGCTGCCGGTGTATTGATCTCGGCAGACGCAACCATTTTTACTTTTTGTCCATCCTTCAACGTCGACATGGGGTTGCGCACCAGTTTGTCGCCAACTGCCAGACCATGCCGCACCACATAGTCGCCATGACGCGGATCACGCTCGCCGATGATCAGGCTGATTTTTTTCAAGATGCCGTCTTTGATACGCCATGCATAGGCTTTGTCACCATCCTTGATCAGGGCCGTATTCTTGATCATCAGCGTCTGCGTCGTGCCTGCTTCTATGCGACCTTCGGCATACAGCCCCGAAACACGCGGCGTATTGCTGTCGGCAAATGCCACCAGCACTTCAACCTGTCGCGTCACCGGATTGGCGGCCGGATCAACGCGTTTGACCTTGCCGTTAAATTCTTGCTCGCCATAGCCATTCACATGAAATGTCACCGGCTGGCCGATTTTGACGCTGTTGACTTTATCCGCCGAGACCAGTCCCTCAAAACGCATGCTGGTCGGATCAATCACCTTGACGAGTTCTTTGCCTATCTGCGCGGTGTCGCCCGGCGAGACTTTGCGTTCGCTGACGATGCCGTCAAACGGCGCACGCACTTCGGTACGTTGCAATTGCTGGCGCGCCTGTGCCGTCTTGGACTTGGCGGCCACCAGATCGCTTTGCGCATTATTGCGATGGATTTCGGCATCTTCAAGTTGCTGTGTCGAAGCCATACCAGATGCGCGCAAGGTTTTCAGACGCTGAAACTGGCGTTCTGCCTGGTCAAACGATTGCGACGACGCGCGCGCTGCTTCAGTTGCCGAAGTCAGGGCATCGCGAATCGCCGTATCGTCCAGCCTAACCAGCAAATCGCCGCGTTTGACGGCTTCACCGTTTTCTTTATAGACCTGCAAAACCACGCTGGATAATTCCGATCGCAGATCCGCCTTACGTTCCGGCTGGATAGAACCGGTAATCACAGGTCCGGATGCAAATGCGGAATTCTGAACAACATATAAATCTTCCTGCGTCACCATCAATGGCTTATCTGACGCGACGGCTACAGCTGAAGCAGCGGCACCGGCTTTTGTCTGATCTTTTCCGTCCTTATTGCAGGCCGTCAGAATTAAAGCTACAGACAAAAAAATCAAGCTGTGTCGCAACATATTCCATCTCCGATATTATTAAGTTAATACGACTGTAAGCACATTGAAAAGTTCCGCTTTGCCGCAGTATCACGAGCTTTAAAGTCAATGTCAATAATGCATTCTGCCAGCAGAATCTTGCCTCGCTTGCATGACAGAATAATTACTTGCGAGCGTCACGCAGCGAAGTCAACCATGCATCGGCATCAGGCAGCCTGAATGTCTGCACAAGCTGCCTTCATCGTCTCATATATTTCTGGCATTACTTGCATTCGCACGACTAGTCCGGTAATCTCCGCGCTCCGTTGCCTTTAGCTCATCTGCACCTGTGCCCGAAACTGCCTCACCTTCCAAACTCCTGATTGTCACTGATGTCTTTGGCAATACACCGGCTGTCGCCGGCCTGCTCAGACAATTGGCTGTTCCGGCCATCGTCGTTGCGCCGTTTTCCAGCGAAGCCATGTCCTTCCGCTCTGAGCAGGAGGCTTATCAGGCGTTTATCGTCGAAGGTGGCGTGGCACGCTATGCCAACAAAGTCGCCGACGTACTGCGCGCGCATCAGGCAGACATCCGTTACGCGGTCGGCTTTAGCGCTGGCGCCAGCGCGCTGTGGATCAATAGTGACAGCGACGTGATGAGTCACTTGCAGTCGGCGGTGTTATTTTATGGTTCAAGAATCCGCGATTACCGGCAGATACAACCGCTCTGCCCGGTACGCCTGATTTTTGCCGAGCAGGAAGCAGCATTCGAACCGGCGGAATTGGTACGTGATTTGCGTCAGCGCGGGCATGTCGCCGACATTGCTAAAAACACCTTGCACGGCTTCATGAATCCTTATTCGCGCGGTTCCTGCGTTAAATCTCAGGCGCAATACACGGCTGAGTTAATTGAGTTACTCCATGGCAAGCGTATTCTGAATGCGGCTTGATGCCAGCCAACGAAATACTGTGCAAACGTTGAGTTTCCGCCCCCCATCTCTTATACTTCGCGTCGCGTGACACAATCACCACCTACAGCCTTTGATCGCAACAACCAGTGATCACGGGCTGCTGTTGTATCTGTACCTACCCTTTTCTAATCTATTATTTTTGCGGAACTGCCGCTTTTGCCTTATCTGGCACAGCGTGCGTCAGAACCGCGCGGAGCCATAAGCATGACCGCTTTTGTATTTAACGAAGTCAATTTCGACAACCACGAACAAGTTGTATTCGCGTCTGAAGCCAAATCCGGCCTGAAAGCCATCATCGCCGTCCACAACACCAATCTCGGCCCTGCTATGGGCGGTTGCCGTATGTGGAACTATGCGAGCGAAGCCGAAGCGGTACGCGATGTGCTGCGCCTGTCGCGCGGCATGACCTACAAAAACGCCGTTGCCGGCCTGCCTATCGGCGGTGGTAAAAGCGTCATTATTGCCAATCCTAAAACCGACAAAACCCCGGCCCTGTTCGAAGCACTGGGCGAAGCGCTGGAGCGTCTCGGCGGCCGCTACGTGACTGCAGAAGACGTCGGCACCAGCCCGGCCGACATGGCCAACGTTGCCTCCAAAACCAAATACGTCGCTGGCCTCGGCGATCGCGGTGATCCGTCACCGTTCACAGCACTCGGTTGCTTCGTCGGCGCGCAAGCAGCGGTCAGGCATCAGTTCAAACGCGACAGCATGGAAGGCCTGACGGTTGCCTTGCAGGGTCTGGGCCACGTCGGCTACGACTATGCACGTCGCCTGAAAGAAGCCGGCGCAAAACTGATCGTTGCCGATATCGATCAAGCCGCATTGCAACGCGCACAAGAAGAGCTCGGCGCAGAAGTCGTCGGCATCGATGCGATTTACGATGTACAGGCCGACATCTACGCGCCTTGCGCCCTTGGTGCCACGGTCAACCCGGACACGCTGGCGCGCCTGAAAGCAAAAATCATCGCTGGCGCCGCCAACAACCAGTTAGCCACACCAGAAATGGGGATCGCCTGTCGCCAACAAGGTATTTTGTATGCACCGGATTTCGTCATCAACGCCGGCGGCATCATCAAAGTCTGCTACGAATACCTGAACACACCAGAAGACGGCATGGATGCCCATGTCCGCCGTATCGGTGAAACGCTGGCAGAAATATTTGCCCGCGCCGACGCAGAAAGCCTGCCGACCAGCGTAGTGGCAGATCGCATTGCAGAAGCGAAATTCAAAAAATAATCTGCTGATGGTCTTTGCCAAAGACCGTCCGAGCCGCCAGATTCGTCTGGCGGTTTTTTTTTGCCAAGACGACGGCCTGCATGTGACGGCATATCAGCAGCATGCCGACGAAAAGCACTTATTCAGTCAGAACAGCACCACGTTCAATCAGCAATTGACGCAAGACCGAACGGTGACAGCGACTTTCGTCGTCGCAATAACAACCGATGGAAAAATTGCTCTGCCTGGACATGGCCGCCAGCAAATCCAAATCTCTGCTGGCCGCAGGTGTCGCCATCTCGGCTTTAAAATGGCGGCTGAAACTTGCCCACTCCGCCGCATTGCTGACGGTTTTACCTTGCGCCATCAGTTCGGCGCTGGGTGCGAGATTCGGAAACCAGACATCGTAATAATTGCGGCTGGCAAATTCTGCCTTGGGCACACCACGCGGCGGACGGCGCACGGTGCCAATGCGCAATCCTTCGTCTGGCATACGATCACTGCCGAGTTGAACTATACGAATACCCATGCATTCTCCTTCATGCGTGATGCGACCATCCGGTCAAACCCTGAACATACCATAGGCGAAAATCGGAGGGATTGAACAGTGAAATTTTCTCAATTGCCGTACCGCTGGAACGCAGTATCCATGCGCCTTCCCAAGGCAATCGAGCTGCGAGGCGCATGGATAGTGCGCTCTGGGGCTGCCGCTTTTTAAAATGTTTTTTTCTTGCCCTTCGCCGGCACCGAGGCCATGCGCCGCGCCGCATCGGCTTCTTGCGCGGCCAGCATGACAAAAGCGTCGATCAGCGGCGCCTGCTCATTTTTGCGCTGCGCCAGCAGCAAAGACGTGGTGGCGTCCGTATCGGCGATGGGGCGGTAGCAGACGCCTTCCATCTGAATCCGGTCAAACGAGCCCGGCAAGACCGAAACGCCGCAACCAGCCGCGACCAGGCCGATGATGGTTGATGCTTCGCCCGCTTCTTGCGCGACATGCGGGACAAATCCGGCGTCGCGACAAAGCCGGAAAATTTGCGGATAAATCCCGGTACCGGCATGCTGCGGATACATGACAAAGGGTACGTTAAGCAATTCTTTCATCGCGACCTTTTTCTGTGCGGCCAAAGGATGCGCAACGGGCAAGACCAGCAATAAGGGATCGGTGCGCAGGTGGATGTAAGTCAGCGGTTCTGGCGCGGTGGTTTCGCCAGGCAAACCGTCCGGCGGGCGAATGAATCCCAGATCCAGATCGCGCTGGGTAATCGCATCAAGCTGGCGGCTGCTGGCCATTTCGTGCAGGGTCAACGTCACATGAGGAAATTGCTGGCGATACCGATTGACGACAGCAGCAAACAAAGGGGTGAACGGTGTGGAAAACGTAAATCCTATGCGTAATTCCCCGGCCTCGCCACGTTGCGCGCGACGTGCCGTTTCTGCTGCCTGTTCGGACAAGGCAAGAATGCGCCGCGCATCCTGTAAAAACAATTTACCGGCCTCGGTCAGACGCACCCAGCGTTTGGAGCGTTCAAACAGGCTGGCACCGATATCCGCTTCCAGCATTTGTATTGCATGGCTCAGTGGCGGCTGACCGATATGCAGGCGCGTCGCTGCCCGTGTGAAATGCAGTTCTTCGGCGACGGCAATGAAATACCGCAAGTGGCGTAACTCCATATTGTTCTCTTCCTGACCCGGACTGATTGATGGTTTTCACGCGTTCTTCGCGGTGCGCCTTCATCAGTCTGTTATCTATTTTTTAGATGAAT
>JAGWUK010000814.1 GCA_028868455.1 Burkholderiales bacterium
TTGATGCCTTAATTTGAAATAAATCAAATATAGGACTTACGCAAAATCGTTCCGTCAAGGCATAGCGACGCAGGTAGTAAAAATCGGAGCTATAACGCCGCTGGGGTGGTTTTGTGTAAGTCCGAAAATATAAAAAATTGGAGTTCTGGCAATGCGCATTCTTCTGGTAGAGGATGATCAGATGATTGGTGAAGCGGTGCAGCTATCATTAAAACAAATGGGATACGTTGTCGACTGGGTACGAGATGGGTTGATCGCGGAATCTGTTATCGGAAGCGAGCATTTTGATTTGGTGCTTTTGGACTTGGGGATTCCAGGCAAAGACGGGTTGGCGGTATTGCAGCATCTGCGACGACAAAAATCTACGATTCCAGTCATTATCATCACCGCAAGAGATAGTATTCAGGATCGCATAAAGGGACTGGATGCTGGTGCAGACGACTATGTTATTAAGCCATTTGTCATTGAAGAGCTCGCAGCTCGCCTGCGTTCCGCATTGCGTCGCAGTGCCGGACAAACTGAGCCTGAAATTCACATCGACAATGTCGTCATTAATCCGATTACCCACGAAGTTAAATTACAAGATGTACCTGTGCAAATGTCGGCACGTGAATACGCCATTATTGAATCGTTATTGCTTCGTCCAGGTGCCATACTTTCACGGGCTCAGCTAGAGGAACGGCTATACGGTTGGGGAGAAGAAATCGAAAGTAACGCCGTGGAGGTGTATATCCATTCAATACGGCGCAAGCTTGGAAATCAATTCATCCAAAATGTTCGAGGTGTCGGGTATTTCATACCAAAACCCAATCATTCACAATGAAATCGATTAAAACCCGCTTGTCTGTCTACTTGTCGCTGGCAGCTATGTTCACGGCAGTGATTATTGGCGTAATCACTTATAGGCACACGTTAATAGAAAATGAAGAGTTATTAGACTATCAACTCAGACAAATTGCTTTGTCGTTGAGAGATCAGGGTGTCGTCGCGGATCCATCCTACTATCAGCAGGCAGATGGACTCGATGTACTCATCCAGATATGGACTAGCAATGGAAGTATGTTGTATTTGTCCGTTCCCGGCGCGCCAGTTTTAGACAAAGCAACGCTTGGTTTTACCAATGTTGATACGGCAAAACGGCGTTGGCGTGTATATAGCATGGCGACCAGAGATCGTATTATTCAGGTCGCTCAACCACTGGAGTTGCGCAGTGATTTAGCGGCGAGTGCAGCGATTCGTAGCCTGACACCGCTATTGGCTTTCGTTCCATTGATGGCCTTGATGATATGGTGGACAGTCAGCAGTTCTTTGTCGTCATTGCGACGAGTTGCCGGTGATGTGCGAAAGCGCGATGCTCGTAGCCTTGACGAGGTCGCGATGATTGACATCCCCGAAGAAGTCGCGCCGTTAATTAGCGCACTCAATTCATTGTTGCTAAGGCTAAAAAAGGCGTTTTCAACGCAACGTAATTTTGTTGCAGATGCTGCGCATGAATTGCGTTCCCCCCTTACTGCACTCAAATTGCAATTGCAGCTATTAGCGTCGGCAAAGAGCGATGAAACAAAAATAATGGCGCTGGATCAACTCAACCAAGGTGTAGATCGTGCAACCCATCTGATCGAACAATTACTTACGGCTGCACGGATAGATTGGGATGATGAACCGATTCGGTTTGTACCGACCGATCTGGTTGAACTCACAAGACAAACCATGGCCGATTTGTATCCTGCA
>JAGWUK010000086.1 GCA_028868455.1 Burkholderiales bacterium
CGCTTTAATTTCTGACCACGAATGCATGCGTCCTCTCCACGCCAAAAATAGCCATGATGTACCATGATGGCATCGGCATTTAATTCCACGGCGGCCTCGATTAAGGCGAGACATGCGGTGACGCCAGATACAAGCAGCTTAATATCAGAGCGCCCTTCCACCTGTACGCCATTTGGGCAATAATCACGGAAACGACTGACTTGCAATTCTGTCTCCAGATATGTGGCTAATGCCTCCCGACTAATTGAGTTTTCTTTCATTATCTTTTCTCTATGCGACGTCTTTGGTTGTTGTTTGCTCAAACTATCACTGTAGGTCTGGCACTCTGGTTTATTGTAGCCACTCTGAAGCCGGAGTGGCTGAACCGTATGCCAAGCCCCAGCCAAAGTGTACGACTTGCCTCTAAAGTGACTATTCAAGAAGCGCCTGCCAACGGTGTTTCTGCGCAAAATTCTTATCGGCTAGCAGCAAAGCGCGCCATGCCATCGGTTGTCAACATTTACACCTCCAAGGAAGCGCAGCTCAGCAATAATCCTTTATTGAATGATCCGTTTCTGAAGCGCTTTTTTGGCGACCAGCAGAGTCAACAGACAGAACGTCAGTCCAGCCTCGGCTCTGGCGTCATCGTTAGTAATGAAGGCTATATTCTGACGAATAACCACGTCGTTGAATCTGCTGATGAAATTGATGTCGCGTTATCCGACGGTCGCAAGGCAACTGGAAAAGTCATCGGTACAGATCCTGAAACCGATTTGGCGGTCATCAAGATCGACTTGAAAAATCTTCCTGCCATTACGCTCGGTCATACGGACGACATCAACGTTGGCGATGTCGTGTTGGCCATCGGCAATCCTTTTGGCGTTGGTCAAACGGTCACGATGGGAATTATTTCTGCGTTAGGCAGAAACCATCTGACTGAAAACGCCTTTGAGAATTTCATTCAGACTGACGCTGCGGTTAATCCTGGAAATTCCGGAGGAGCGCTGGTTGACGTCAACGGCAATTTGCTCGGTATTAACACGGCGATTTACTCGCAAAGTGGCGGGTCCGTGGGAATTGGTTTTGCCATACCCGTTACAACCATTAAGTCTGTGATGGAATCCATCATTAATAATGGTCACGTCGTCCGCGGATGGATAGGCGTGGAGCCGCAAGACATTACGCCTGAACTGGCGGAAAGCTTCGGACTGAAACAGGATTCTGGTGCCATCATAGCGGGCGTCATACGCGGCGGCCCTGCTGACAAAGCAGGTATGAAACCGGGCGATATCCTGATTGCGATCGAAGGAAAAACGGTTGCTGACACGACCGAAATGCTGAACCTCGTCGCCCAACTAAAACCGGGGACAAAGGCGAAAATTACAGTGCTGAGAAATGCGCAAAAACCCACACTGGAAATTCTCATTGGCAAGCGCCCGGCGTTCAAAAAAGACGAGTAATTCGAATATTTTTTTCTGGAACCATCATGCATTTGATCGATTTGCAGGCGTATTTATCTGAGCTTTCTGAAAACAACAACCGCGCATGGTTTGTGATGAATAAACCGCGCTATGACATTCTGCGCGCCGAATTTTTGCAACTCGTTACGGAACTCATTCAAGGAATAAGCAAATTCGATGGGGCGATTGCCGGTTGCGAAGCCAAGAAGGCCTTATTTCGAATTAATCGCGATGTCCGGTTTGCGCATGACAAATCACCATACAAGACTACTTTTTCAGCGTCGATTCTTCCGAGTGGGCGCAAGAAACCCAGTGAAGGCGGCGGACCTGCCTACTATTTTCAAATTGATGCGAATGGTAGTCTCTTTTTCGCTTGCGGCGAATACATGCCGCCATCAGATCGTTTGCGCGCCATTCGTCAGCATATCGTTGCGGATCCAGAAGGCTTTGAAAAAATGCTGAAGAACAAAAAACTCAAGTCAGGATTTGGCACGCTACAAGAAGAAGGGAAACTTAGCCGTCCACCAAAAGGATTTGCGCCTGAGTTAAAACACATTGAACAGATCAAACTGAAGAATTTTATGGTGTGGGCCGACTGTCCGATCAAAGGTATGGATAGCTCACAACTTAAATCTGTGTTGCTCAATGCCTTTCAGAATGGCTGGCCCTTAGTGGAATGGCTGCGATCTGTTGAACAAGATTATTCTGGCGCCTGAGTCGCTTTGACAAAAAGTGGCGCTACCAGCAAACCCAGTTCATACAAAAACCACATAGGCAAAGCCAGTGAAAACTGGCTGACGATATCCGGCGGTGTCACAATCGCCGCCACCACAAATGCGCCGACGATGACATAGGGGCGTATTGCTTTCAATTTTTCTAAAGGTACCAGCCCCATCCTGACCAGCACAACAACAACGACAGGGACTTCGAAGGTGACGCCGAAGGCCAGGCACATCGACATGATGAAATCCAGATAGTTCTCTATGTCCGGCGAAACTTTGATCGACGCCGGAGCAAATTCGTTAATGAAACGAAAAACGCGGCCAAACACCAGAAAATAACAAAAAGCTACGCCGCACAAAAACAGTACTGAAGACGAAACAACCAATGGTGCGATCAATTTCTTTTCGTGACTATATAATCCAGGCGCGATAAATGCCCATGCCTGATACAAGACCCACGGCAATGCGACCATAAATGCCGCGAGTAAAGTGACCTTCATGGGAACAAGAAATGGGGAAATCACGCCGGTCGCAATCATTTGCGATCCCAGCGGCAATGAAGCCAGCATAGGACGCGCGAGAAAATCGTAAATCGCTGCCGGTCCCGGCCATATCATCAGAATGGCACAAACCAAAGCAATGCCAATACTGGCGCGTACCAGGCGATCACGCAACTCGACCAGATGCGAAATAAAACTCTCTTCAATACCGTGTTCAATTTGATCGCTCATGCGACAGCCGCCCAAAATAAGGAACTCAAAAACATATTTGAGAAATCAAAAAAAACTGACGTTGGAGCGTGCCTTGACTCTATGTCTGGCCATGCGTGCAGATCCAGAAATAACATGGCTGCGCTGACCGTGGCGATTTTTATACCAGGCAGGAACTGCTGAAGTCCGCGCTAACTTCTTACGGCGAAAATCTTTAGCTTTTACTGACAATATTTCTGTCGTCAATGGGTCGGACGAAAGTGCGTCGTCATCCTGACCGATAGAGCGTAGCGCTTCCTCAGTTTGCGACCAGGTTTCCGAAACGGATTTTTCGACATGTTGCGCTGCTTCGTGCACGTCTTTCTGCATTTTGCGCAATTCGTCCAGCTCCATTTCGCGACTGACCTCGGATTTCACGTCATTGATGTAACGTTGCGCACGCCCCAGCAAGGTACCCGCCATTCTGGCGACTTTCGGTAACTTCTCCGGACCAATAACAACCAGCGCAACGACACCAATCAATGCCAGTTTGGTAATGCCGAGATCAATCATCGCGCCAGCCTAGATAAATGCCACTGAACATTACGATCAGGACTTCTCTTTAGTTTCAACATCGATGGTGCTTTTATCTGCGACTTTTTGCGACGCGGGGGCGTTTTCTTCTTCGCCTTTCATTCCGTCTTTAAAACCTTTTACAGCCTTGCCGAGATCTGAACCGACGTTGCCGAGCTTTTTCGTGCCGAAAATCAGCATCACAACAACCAGTACGATCAACCAATGCCAAATGCTTAATGAACCCATTATTTACTCCTTGCGAGAATCATGTTCTCAGAAAATTAACAATCCACCCGAGATCAGCGTTGACCACGCCATGGCTTCGGTCCGCCTATCATATGCATGTGCAGATGATACACCTCCTGCCCGCCATCCGGTCCCGTGTTAATCAAGGTTTTATAGCCTCCGGCCAGACTGCCATCCGCTTGCCTGCTTGGCGCGCAACCATGTTCTTGCGCCAGTTTTGGTGCCAGCGCCAGCATTTTCCCTAACAACTCCGTATGCTGCTGTTCAACAGCAGACAGCGTATCGATATGCACTTTGGGAATAATCAATAAATGCACAGGTGCTGCAGGATTGATATCCTTAAAAGCCAGTAAATGCTCGTCCTCATAGACGATCCCCGAGGGAATTTGCTTCGCAGCAATTTTACAGAAAATACAGTTATCCACTTTAACCTCAATTAAACATTGTTGAGACTGGCGAGCAGTTATTTGCGGCCAGTGATCTTGACGCAAATCGACGTGTTTTGTGCCAATGCTCATCGGCGAATTGATCAGCGCGCACTATGCTTCCAAAGACTATTCTTTTCGTGCGGCTTTTTCTTCTAATCCGGAAATACCTTCGCGGCGCGCCAGTTCATCCAGCACTTGCTGGGGAGTCAGATCATACTGCGCCAACATGACAAGCGAGTGAAACCACAAATCCGCGCATTCATATAATAATTTACTATGATCGCCTGACACTCTGGCATCTTTGGCGGCCATCACGGTTTCGGTCGCTTCTTCGCCAATTTTCTTCAGTATGGCGTCGTCGCCTTTTGAAAACAGGCGTGCCACATAGGACTTATCCGGATCACCACCATTGACCAGCTTGCGACTTTCGATGATGCCCGCCAGATGCTGCAAAACTTGCTCTTGTGTTGCACTCATTTGTACATACTTTCCGGATCTTTCAATACCGCATCCACGACTTGCCAGTCGCCGTCATTAAGGCTGCCTTCAAATTTCTGATAGAAGCAGGAATGGCGACCAGTATGACAGGCAATACTGTCTGCCTGCTCCACCTTCAGCAAGACAACATCTTCATCACAGTCAAGGCGGATTTCTTTAATTTTTTGCACATGGCCGGATTCTTCCCCCTTGTGCCACAGCTTTTTCCGCGAACGACTCCAATAGACGGCTTCGCCCAATTCCACCGTTTTTGTCAGCGCATCACGATTCATCCAGGCAAACATCAGGACATCGTTGCTGGAAGCTTCCTGAGCAATCACGGGGACTAGCCCGTTTTCATCCCACTTTACTTTGTTCAGCCACTTTGCCGCGCTCATAGCAACCTCATGGGAATGTGTTGTGCAGCCATAAATTCTTTGGCCTCCTGCACCGTATGATGGCCATAGTGGAAGATGCTGGCTGCCAGCACTGCATCGGCACCGCCAAGTTTGATACCGTCTGCCAGATCCTGTAATCCACCGACACCGCCTGAAGCCACCACGGGAATCGATACGGCATCGGACACGGCACGGGTCAACCCAAGGTCGAAGCCGGACCGTGTCCCATCTTTGTCCATGCTTGTCAGCAAAATTTCTCCTGCTCCAAGACGCGCCATATTTTGCGCCCATTCGACAGCGTCCAGGCCGGTCGCGTTACGACCGCCATGCGTGAACACTTCCCATTTTCCAGGGCCAGTCTGTTTGGCATCAATCGCAACCACGATGCATTGCGAACCGTATTTATGCGCGGCATCTGCGACCAGTTGTGGATTCGTTACCGCCGAGGTATTAATGCCGACTTTGTCGGCACCGGCATTCAGCAATCTGCGCACGTCGGCGACAGTGCGTACGCCGCCGCCGACTGTCAGCGGAATAAATACCTGGGACGCCACCGCTTCGATAATCGGCAGGATCAGGTCACGTCCATCCGACGAGGCGGTGATATCCAGAAACGTGATTTCGTCCGCGCCTTGTCCATCGTAGCGACGGGCAATTTCGACCGGGTCGCCGGCATCGCGCAATTCTTGAAAATTAATCCCTTTCACAACGCGACCGGCAGTCACGTCGAGACAGGGAATAATGCGTTTGGCAAGTGTCATTCTGTCTCTTCTTCGATGTAATCGCCGTCAAGTTCGTCACTCAACTCATCTGCGCGTTCTTGTGCCGACAATAAATCCAGCGTGCCTTCATAAATCGATCGGCCACAAATCACGCCGTCAATGCCTTCGTCCTGTACGGCGCATAACGCCTCGACGTCAGCCAGATTGTGCACGCCGCCGGAGGCGATGACAGGGATACTGACGGCCTGCGCCAGTTTGACAGTCGCATCAATATTGACGCCACCCATCATGCCGTCACGTCCGATGTCGGTGTAGATGATGGCTTCAACGCCGTAATCTTCAAATTTTTTGGCCAGGTCAATGACTTCATGTCCGGATAATTTACTCCAGCCATCGGTCGCGACTTTGCCATCTTTGGCATCGATACCGACAATAATCTGCCCGGGAAACGCGCTGCAGGCATCTGCGAGGAAGCCAGGATTCTTGACGGCTGCGGTACCAATGATGATGTACGAAAGACCGTCGTCGAGATACCGCTCTATGGTATCGAGATCGCGAATCCCGCCGCCGAGTTGCACTGGAATTTCTTCCGTATCGTTTTCTTCGGCATAGTCGCGCACGGCCTGAAGAATCGCTTTGACCGCCGCTTCATTCTTCGGCTTGCCAGCAAAGGCGCCATTCAGATCCACCAGATGCAGGCGACGCGCACCTTGCTCCAGCCAGTGGCGCGCCATTTCGGCAGGGTCTTCGGAAAACACGGTAGCCTGGTCCATGTCGCCTTGTTTGAGGCGTACGCAGTGACCGTCTTTGAGGTCGATAGCAGGGATGAGCAGCATGATGAGAGTGTGAGATGTAGTCGTCTAAAGGCGATGAAATCAGTTATAAAATCGGCGCAGGGTTTCAGGAGATCAAGGCTTCCAGTGTACAAAATTCTTGTACAGTTGCAAGCCAGCCGCCGCGCTCTTTTCAGGGTGAAACTGGGTGGCAAAAATATTGTTGCGCGCTACCGCACAGGCAAATGTCGTACCGTAATCGGTCACGCCCACTGTATCGCGCGCATCAGTTGGTTGCGCGTAATAGCTGTGTACGAAATAGAAATACGCATCATCGGCGATATCTTGCCACAAAGCGTGCGCTTGCGACTGATGAACGCGGTTCCAGCCCATCTGCGGCACTTTGTAACGCGAGCCGTCGGCCTGCAACTGACCTTCGAGATCGAAGCGCACGACCTTGCCAGGTAACAAGCCGAGTCCTGGCGTATGACCTTCTTCGCTCAAGTCAAACAGCATTTGTTCGCCAACACAAACACCGAACAGAGGTTTGTTGCGGGCGGCTTCCATAACTGCTTGCTGCAAGCCTGAATCGCGCAGGCAGCTCATACAGTCGGGCATCGCGCCCTGGCCTGGCAAGACCAGCCGGTCGGCACTGTGAATGTCGGCAACCTCGCCGGAAATCAGTACATTGGCTTCAGGCGCGACGGCCCGCAGGGCTTGCGCAACGGAGCGCAAATTGCCCATACCATAATCTACAACAACGATTTTGTTCATAATGATTTACCAGTTAATACTGGCATCAGAAATTAGAGACTGCCTTTGGTCGATGGAATGGTTCCCGCTGCGCGTGGATCGAGTTCCGCCGCCATGCGCAAGGCACGGCCAAATGCTTTGAATACGGTTTCGCACTGATGATGGGCGTTGTTGCCGCGCAGATTGTCGATGTGCAAAGTGACCAGCGCGTGATTGACAAAACCCTGGAAAAATTCCCGCGTCAGGTCGACGTCAAAACTGCCTATCATGGCGCGCGTAAATGGCACATGAAATTCCAGCCCGGGACGGCCGGAAAAATCAACGACGACGCGCGACAGGGCTTCGTCCAGCGGCACGTACGAATGGCCGTAACGACGTACGCCTTTTTTATCGCCGATCGCCTGGGCAAATGCCTGCCCCAGCGTGATACCAACGTCTTCCACAGTATGATGGGCATCGATGTGCAAGTCGCCAACGGCTTCGATGTCCAGATCAATCAGGCCGTGACGGACGATTTGATCCAGCATATGGTCGAGGAAGGGTACGCCGGTATTGAGCTTTTGCTTGCCGGTGCCATCCAGATTAATCGCAACGCGGATTTGCGTTTCGTTGGTATTGCGGGTGACCGCTGCAGTACGTTGGGCTTGGTTGTTCATTTTGATGACAAGGATGCTGCAAAGGCAGCAAGAAAGAGTGCGTTTTCTTCCTGGGTACTGACGGTGATGCGCAGACAGTTCTCCAGCAGATGGTGCATTTTACCTACATTTTTGACTAAAATTTTTTGTTCCAGCAATTTAGCGAAGACTTGTTCGGCATTTGCAACACGAATCAGCAGAAAATTGGCTGAAGACGGAAATACTTGCACGCCGGGCAAGGCGCTCAGGGCTGCGCTCAACACGCCGCGCTGGGTCCGCAATTGGGCGGCCTGGTCGTCGAGTACGTCCACATGGGCGAGTACAAACTCGGCGGCGGCTTGTGTCAGCACATTGATATTGTACGGCGGGCGGACTTTTTCGAATTCCTGCATCAGGGCATTATTGCCAGCCATGTAGCCAAGACGGATACCAGCCAGCCCGAGTTTGGAGACCGTGCGCATGACGACCAGATTGTCGAATTCGTCCAGACGCGACATGAAACTGGCCTGCGCAAACGGTTGATAGGCTTCATCCACAATCACGACGCCACTATCGCCGACGGCACGCAATATCTGGACCATCTGACCAGCATCGTACAAAGTGCCAGTCGGATTATTCGGATAAGCCAGGCAAGTGATCGCCGGGCGGTGTGCAGCAATGGCAGCCAGCATTGCATCGACGTCCAGTGTGAAATCCGCATGCAGAGGTACGCCAACGAATTCCATGCCGGCGAATTTTGCCGACATCGCGTACATAACGAAGCCTGGCACTGGTGCCAGCACTTTCGCACCCGACTTGGCGCAGGCGACCGACACCATACTGATCAGTTCATCCGAACCATTGCCCAACACCAGCGTGCGAGTGGCTGGCACGCCGAGCTGCTCGCTGATGATGGTTTTCAGGCTGGCGTATGAAGGCAGCGGATAACGGTTCAGCGCCACCTGACTCAGACGATCAGCAAGTTGCTGCTGTAAATCCGCAGGCAACAGATACGGATTTTCCATCGCGTCCAGTTTCAGAAAACCGGCGGAATCAGGGACATGATAGGCCGACAGGCTGGCGATTTCCGGGCGAATAATATTGCAGATACTCACTATATACTCCATGCAGTATAAGCTTCAACAAGTCTAAAGCGCACTATTTCTCTGCGCTTTAAGACTAGTAAGA
>JAGWUK010000815.1 GCA_028868455.1 Burkholderiales bacterium
AACACCCGCTCTCGTTCGGCGACCGGGATACCTGGTCCGGAGTCCTGGATACGCAATAGTGCGTGGCCGTCTTCGGTGGTGACAGAAAGATCCACCTTTCCGCCATCAGGCGTGTAGCGAATGGCGTTATCGATCAGGTTTTTAACGACCGCGATCAGATCCATCTCGTTGCCATCAATGCAGACGTCGTGTTCACCTTCAATACCGATGTCGATGTGTTTGGCTTCTGCCAGTGGAATGAGGTCTTCCAAAACTTGTCGATAGATATGCTGTATCGACAGCGACGACTGGGGCCGGCTGACCGCTGCCTGCGCCTTGGCTAAAGCAAGTAGCTGATCCAGCAAGTTCCTGCCACGCTCAATGCCACGGCGCAGCGTCAAAAGCCGCTCACGCGCAAGCGCTGACATATCCGCCTCGGCCAGTCGCTCCGCTTGCAGTGACAAGGCGGTCAACGGTGACCGCAGCTCATGCGCCGCATCCGCGATAAACCGCCTCTGCGTTTCCATTGACTGATCTACGCGAACAAGCATGCGGTTGATCGCCACCACAAAAGGACGTACTTCGACAGGAAGATGCTTTTCATCGACGGGGTGTAATTCCTGTTCAGAGCGCTGATCGATTTCTACCGACAACGAAGCGATGGGGCGGAACATCTTGCGCACCAGATCAGAAACAATCAACAACAGGACAGGAACCAGGATCAGAAAAGGCATCAATGTGCGCAAGGCGCTGTCGCGTGCAATTTCATCGCGAACGCCGGTTTCTTGCGCCACGGCGATCCGTTCGCCGCTGGCGGTTGTTTTGACCAGCACTCGAAATGGTTCACCGCTGACTTCGCGCGTCTGCAAACCATCGGGCAACGTGGCAGGTAGCGACAAGGGTACTCCTGCATCTGCCGTCTCAGCCACTTTGCCCGCATCTGAAAGATACTGCACGATGACGCGTGACTCTTCATCACTCTCTTTGGCGCGTCCATCGTCGCCCAGATGCGCACGCGGAAGATGCTGGCGGTCAAACAATGCCGCAACCTGGCGCAGCATGTCATCCTGAAGCTCGTGGGCTTCGTCAAATGCAGAGACAAACGAAAATATGCCTGCCAGCAACGCAATGATCAAAATCGCCAGCGACAGCGAAAAAGATAATTTGAGCTGAACCGACTCATTCAGGCGTTTTTTGAAACCATCCATCCAACCCCCCTGACATTTTTGATGACTTCGCTGCCTAACTTGCGCCGCAGCGCATGGATCAGAAATTCAACGGCATTGCTCTCTACCTCTTCGCCCCATCCGTAAATGCGGTCTTCCAGATCGCTGCGGGAAAGAATGGCACCAGGGCGTGTCAGCAAGGCTTGCAGCAAGGCAAACTCACGATTGGAAAGCTGCACCGGAACGCGCTCATTAACTGTTGCCTCGCGCGTTGCCGGATCAAGCGACACGACACCGTTGCTCAAGATCGGCGTTGCGCTCCCCCCCTTGCGGCGTAACACGGCGCGCATGCGTGCCAGCAATTCGGCCATTTCAAAAGGCTTGGGCAAATAGTCATCGGCGCCGCCATCCAGACCGCGCAGTCGATCATCAAGACCGTCGCGGGCGGTAATGATGATCAGCGGAACAACATGGTCTTTGGCGCGAATGCTGGCCAGCACATCCAGCCCGTCTTTTCCCGGAAGTCCAAGATCCAGCAACACCAGGTCATAGTGTTGGCTGCTCAAGGTCGTGAGGGCCGTCTGA
>JAGWUK010000816.1 GCA_028868455.1 Burkholderiales bacterium
CCCGTTTGCAACCGGCTGGGGCGGCGAAAACCATTTCGCTTCAGCGCCAATGGCCTTGTATGGGTTTGTTTTTTTTATGGCTGCAATTGCCTACTGGATATTGCAGCAGGCAATTATCCGCTCGCAAGGAGAACATTCCTTGCTCAAAAAGGCAACGGGCAACGACTGGAAGGGGAAATTGTCACCCGTATGCTACGCCAGCGCGACGGTGATCGCATTCTGGTCGCCATGGACTTCGCTGGCGATCTATGTGTTTGTCGCATGCATCTGGCTGATCCCGGATCGTCGCATCGAGCACGTGCTGGGAGAGATGGAAGGCTGACATCGCTGGATGCTTCTTTCAATTGGCTGGCCGATGCGCCAGCCATTTTTTTTAAGCTCATCCATTGTGCGGGATATTTTGCTCCAGACGTTTTCCCATGCTGATGCGAGGTTCAATCGCGTAGCCCAGCGCCGCATAAAACCCGCAGACGCTGTCATTGCCGTGCAAGATTTGCAGATTGATTTTCATGCAGCCTTTTGCAGCGAGTGCATTTTCCGCATGTCTGACCAAGGCCTTGCCCAGCCCCCGATGGCGGAAATCGGGATGGACAGCCACGGCATACAGCCAGCCGCGATGGCCGTCATAGCCTGCGAGTATCGTGCCGGTGACGGTCTTGTTCTCGGTGGCGACAAAGAACAGCTCGTCGTTGACTTCTCGTTTTTTGTCGATCGCCAAGGATGGCAGATTGTGCGCCGTTTCGTAGCCGAAGACGGTGTTCCAGAGTTGAATGACCTGTTCTCTGTGAAGCAGGTCATCGTAGGCAAGGAGGGGGGACATATGCGTTGTCAGGTGTCGGTGTGCAAGGAAATCGGATCGCGCCGTGATAGCGCAATCCAGACGAAATGTTTTACAAGGTGGCAGTTGCCAGTTTGACGCCGAAGCCGATGAACAGGGCGCCCACGCCGCCGGACATGCCTGCAGACAAGCGACGGCGCCGACGGAAGGCATCCGCGAGACGGGCGCCGACCAGGATGATGGCGGTCAGGTAGAGGAAGCTGGTGATCTGGCAGATGACAGCCAGAAAGCCATACGACAAAATCGGTGTGCTGAAGGCGGGGTCGACAAACTGGATGAAAAACGAAATAAAAAACAGGATCGCTTTCGGATTCATCAGGCTGATGACCAGCGCTTTGCTAAACGGTTTGCTGGCCTGAACTTGCGCTGTCGTGCTGGCAGAAGTTTTTTCTTCTGTGGTACCTGACTGGCGCGCCAGCAACGCGCGGCGGCAGCTCAGCAGCATTTGCAAACCTATCCAGCCCAGATATGCTGCACCGATGTATTTGACCGCGTAAAACAGCGAGGGGCTGCTTTTCAGCAAGGAGGCCATACCGCCTGCCGAGAGCACCATCAGTATCAGGTCACCCAAAAAAATTCCGCAGGCACCACGGTATGCATCGCGCACGCCGCGCTGCGCTGCCACGCTCAACACATACAGGGAATTGGGGCCGGGCAGCAGTACGATAAAAATCGTGCCGAATAAAAATGTCCAGAAGTCGCTTACGCCAAAGGTCGTGTGTATCAGGGTGTTCATTGTGCTTTTCGTCAGTTGTAAGAGGGAAAATCTCGACCCGACATGATAGCAGGCTTGCCTGTTGCTGACCGGCGCCTTATCGGCCCGGGTTTTGCAGGTGAGTAGCGTCTTGCTGTTTTTTTTGGGGGGGACCGGAGCGATCGTTGCTGTTTGTT
>JAGWUK010000817.1 GCA_028868455.1 Burkholderiales bacterium
CTCGTCGAATAAACGCTGGAAGGAGCCATCGCGGATGGCCTGGTGCAGACCACGCTCCAGCAAAGCCGCGAGATTTTTGTTCTGCTTGTTGACGAAAAAATAGAGACAAGTCGGGTAATGCAAGGCGAGTTTTTTCTCTATGACCAGACCGAGATTCTGATGATTTTTCTGCTCATCCCAGATTTCCAGAATCGACCGCGGGAAATACTGAAAACGCCTTGCCTGCAGCATCCTGAACAAAGCTTCGTAATTGGTGCCGGGAACCACCGTCAACTGATTTGCCTGCAAAATCGGTACATCCGGCCAGTCATACCCCTGGCCAGCCGACAAAGGGCGTAATTGCTGTAGTGTCGTGATGTTGGAGAAAATCTGCTGCTCGTCCGGATTAATAAGAAAAATCCGCCAGCCAAAAAGTCCTTTATCCAGCGGTATGCGTATTGGCAGCAAAGCGCTTTCGCGCTCTTTCGAGGTCATGGTCCAGGCCACGTCGATACCGTCGTTTTGCTCCAGTTGCCGTAGCGCCCTGACCTGCGTCATCCGGATTTCATGGGCATGCAATTCATACTGCACGCCGGATTTGCTCAGCGCCAGAGCAAGCACGCGGACAAAATAATCCGGCCGTGTATCGAGTTTGGATTCCGGTTGCGGATAGACGATGGATAACACTTTAGCCTGAAGCGCTGGTGCATAGCACAGGCTTAGTCCAATCATTCCGGCCAAGAGCCATGCGACGCTGCGCTGAACCATCAACCGCATTCGCCCTCCTGTCGCATATAGGTCACATCATCTTCAATCATCATCACGCCAGTCACCTATCCACAACGACATGAATAAGTCGATGTCATCAAGGTCAATTTAAATTGACAACATGATGCCATAAAATTATTACCACTCCGATGTTCGTGCCACACAAAAAAAATGACGCCATTTCCATGGCGTCATAAAGCTTGCGCATCCACGGCTTTGACATCGCGTCATCGCCGCGATCAGAACAGCATCGCAATGCGTGCAGATACAGTCAAAGGCGATCAGTTAATTTTGCGCTTCTGATTTTTCCAGAACGGCTCCCTTAGATCCTTTTTCAAAATTTTTCCGGCACCGGAAATCGGCAAGGCCGCCACAAACGCAACGCTGCGAGGACATTTGTAACCGGCGATTTTTTGCTTGCAGTGCTCGACCAGTTCCGCCTCGCTCACCTGGGCATTGGCCTTCAGCACGACGACGGCATGCACCAGTTCCCCCCATTTTTCATCCGGGATACCGATCACGGCGCAGGCGGCAACTGCGGGGTGCTGGGTCACGGCATTTTCAACTTCCGACGAATACACGTTTTCCCCGCCAGAGATAATCATGTCTTTCATCCTGTCCATGATGAAGACAAAACCGTCTTCATCCAGATAGCCGCCATCGCCGGTATGCATCCAGCCATCACGCACGGCAGCAGCGCTTTCTGCCGGTTTGTTCCAGTACCCTTTCATGACATTGGCGCCCTGCACAATCACCTCGCCCACTGTGCCGGTGGCAACGTCAGCGCCCTCCGCATCAACGATACGAAGGCGGGAGCACAAAGCCGTGCGCCCGGCGGAACGCATTTTTCCGGTCTTGCGCCCTTCGGCGGTGTGGTAAAACGGCGGCAGGATCGTCGCGACTGGCGACAATTCCGTCATACCGTACGCCTGAATAAAGCCGGTACCCGGAAACGCTTCCATCGCGCGATCAATCACCC
>JAGWUK010000087.1 GCA_028868455.1 Burkholderiales bacterium
GAAGCTGACAAGCCAGCGGGTTACACGCCAGGCTGCGGGCGGCAGCTTTCTCTCTTCGACCTATTATTTTTACAACACAGCTAATAGAATTAGCAATAGAATAATTTCAAGTTATTCCATGGCTGATGCATGAAGTTTGACTGTTCATGAGAAACACCGCCGCATTCAGCGCAGAAAAGCTTTTCGTCCCTGACGCACTTTGGCGCATTCCCGATTCATTTTTTCTGAAAGAACATCATGAGTACAGATACCGCGACACCAAGGCCGAATATCCTCTTCATCATGGTCGATCAGATGCGTTATGCGCCGCTCTATCCAGACGATCCGCTGGAGCCCTTGTATCAGATACTGCGGTTCCAGCAAGGCGACATATCTGACAACCCGTATGCCGATTTATTTCCCGGTTTTCGTCTGTTGCGTGAACATGGTGTGTCCTTGCAAAATCATACCTGTTCCAGCATTGCCTGCGTCCCCAGTCGCGGTACGATCATGACCGGTCAATACAGTGCGCGTAGCGGCGTCACGCAGACTGAGGGCATGTTCAAAATCGATACCGATCCGGCGTTTCCGTGGCTGCCGCAGGATGGTGTTCCGACGATGGGCGACTGGTTTCGCGCGGCAGGCTATGAAACCCATTATTTTGGCCGTTGGGATTTATCCAATCCACCCATGAGCAATCTGGAACAGTGGGGATTTAGCGACTGGGAATATTCTGAACCGTCCGATCAGCGTTTCGGCACCGCCAATCTTGGCGTCTATCGCGACAAATCCTATACCGATCTGGTCAATACATTTTTGCGACGCAAAGCCCTGGGCGTGGAAGCCAATATCATCAACAGCAGCAATCCCACCAACGCCAGCTTTAAACAACGTCCCTGGCTGGCCGTGGCGTCGTTTGTGAATCCACATGACATCGGCGCCTATCCTTTCCCTTGGCAACCGGCAATCGAGCAGGCTGGCCCGAACGCTTATCAGCCGAATTTGCAAAACCCGATGACACCGTATGGCGCGCCACCCAAAGGTGCACATAGCCAGCCACCGCAATATGGCAAGGTGCCCAATAATTTTGTCGGTACCTACCGCGTTCCGCTGAACCCCGGCGGATTCCAGCCCGGCAACGTCAAACTACCGGCCAACTGGCGCAGCGATTTGTCGAGCAAACCGGATTGTCAGTACGATTATTCCTATAAGTTTCAACTGGCATTGACGACCATGCGCGGCCAGCATGCCGTTGTGCCATCGCCCTATCCTTTCAAAATGCAAAGCAATACCGAAGACTGGTACCGGCACTATCTGGCGTTTTATCTTTACCTGCAATATCTGGTCAATCTGGAAGTCAGCTCGGTGCTGGAACGTTTATTCGAAAGCGGTCTGGATAAAAACACCATCGTCGTGTTCACTTCCGATCACGGTGAGCTGGCTGGTGCGCACGGCGGGCAGATAGAAAAATGGTGCGGCGCCTATCAGGAGAGTATCCATATCCCGGCCATCATTTGCTCACCACTGGTTAATCCGGACAAAGCCATGCGCACGGTGCAAAGTCACACCACGCACGTCGATTGGGTGCCGACGCTGCTTGGGTTGGCCGGTTTTGATCAGGCCGATCGCGAGCGTCTGGGACAATTCATCCAGGGCCACACCGTCAAGCCGCTGGCTGGCGAGGACTTGTCACCGGTTATTCTGGGCAAGACCCGACACACTGAACGTCAGGGGGTCTTATTTGTCTCCGACGACAACATCACCGCGCCGCTCGACACCAATTACAGCCCGGACAGTTATGACTGGTATGTCAATATCACCAAGCGCCTGACCGCCCCCGACGGCGACCCGACCGCAGAACGCCCGCTGAAAGCACCGGGGCCGGTTGTTCAGCCGAATCATATTCAATCGTATTTTGAGCACCCGTGGAAACTGGTGCGCTATTGGGAACCGGATAATCCGACGAATACCCAATGGGAGCTGTATAACCTGGACGTGGATGCCAATGAAAACCACAATCTGCTCAGTTGGGATACCGCTACCGGCGCACCGGTGTTGCGCCTGCGCCTGATAACCGAACTCGGACTCGGCATTCCGCAAACCGAGCATGCATTGCTGCATTTGCGTCTGGCGCTGAACAAATCTCTGCTTGCCGCAGGATATACGCCAAAAAACATCCACAATCTTGGCACTGCCGAAGATGGGCAAGCACCGGACTGATGGCTATCCGCGCGTTAAAGTTACAGGACTGACGCAAAATCGTTCCGGAAAGGCGAAACATCCTTTGGTGCTGAGGCAACTTCCCTTGCACGGGAAGCACGTTACGTCTGCAGACAACTTGTTGTCTGAATGCCCGACTACACCATAGCGACGAAAGCTGTGCATATCGAACGACAAGGAGCTATAACCCCGTCGGGGCGGATTGATGTTAGCCCTAAGTCAGCGTCGGCGTGCTTCTTGAGCCAGGTCAGCGACACCGGATTTCGCTTTCACCTATAATGCTAGCATTCGTATTTAAAGGAAAACTGTCATGAGCGACGTTCAAAGCTGGATTAAAGAAACCGTAACCCAAAACCCTGTTGTGCTGTTCATGAAAGGCACCGCGCAATTTCCGCAGTGCGGATTTTCCGGCCGTGCAGTACAGGTATTGAAAGCCTGTGGCGTTGATAACCTGGTCACAGTCAATGTACTGGAAGATCCGGAAGTGCGTCAGGGCATCAAGGATTTTTCCAATTGGCCAACCATTCCTCAGTTGTATGTCAAAGGCGAATTCATCGGTGGCTCGGACATCATGAATGAAATGTTTGACAACGGCGAATTGCAGTCCCTGCTCAAAGACTGATTGCCGGATGCACGCTAAGCAAGCACCAAAACGCCTGATCGTTGCCATTACCGGTGCGACAGGCGTTATTTATGGTGTGCGCCTGTTGCAGACACTGCAAGAGCTGCCAGATGTCGAAAGTCATTTGCTGATTTCTGAGGCCGGTGTACTGAATTTGCATCAGGAACTGGATATGAAACGTAAGGACGTCGAAGCACTGGCGGACATCGTCCACAATGTGCGCGATGTCGGTGCCAGCATTGCCAGTGGGTCTTTTCAATCTGATGGCATGATCATTGCGCCTTGCTCTATGAAAACGCTGGCTGCTGTGGCACATGGTCTGTCAGATAATCTCATCACGCGTGCCGCCGACGTGGTACTCAAGGAACGGCGACGCCTGATTCTGATGGTACGTGAAACCCCGTTCAACCTGGCGCATCTGCGCAATATGACGGCAGTCACCGAAATGGGGGGGATTATTTTCCCGCCCTTGCCTGGCTTTTATCACCGTCCGCAATCCATACAGGAAATGGTCGATCACACGGTTGGGCGCGTATTGGACATGTTTGCGCTGCCCCACGAGTTGACGCCACGCTGGAACGGCTTGCGTCCTTAATTTCGTGACGTTTTCAAGCCGCGCCAGATTACAGATTGTCTTTTATAAATCGCCATCTGGCTTTTTGCAAAGACCAGGTCAGCCAGTCACCGCGTACGCCATGCCCCTGCCCCGGATAGAGTTGTAACTCGTAGTCCTTGTCAGATTTGATCAAGGCATCAATCAACATGACGGAATTTTGCGGATGAACATTGTCATCCATCGTGCCGTGCATGATCAGGATTTTTCCGCTGAGATCTTTGGCAGCCAGCGGCACGCTGGATTGCTCATAGCCACGCTGATTCTCTTGCGGCAATCCCATGTAGCGCTCGGTATACACGCTGTCGTACAAACGCCAATCGGTCACTGGCGCGCCAACCAGACCCAGTTTCCAGGCTTTGCTGTGGGTCATTGCGTAGGACGTAAAATAGCCGCCATAACTCCAGCCGTTCAAAGCGATCCTGTCCATGTCGGCCCATCCCTGTTGCCGCAACCACGCCAGTCCATCGAGTTGATCCTGTAGTTCCAGTTGTCCCAGATTTCTGTGTATGGGCCAGGCGCTGGCAACGCCTTTGTCGCTGGCACTGCGGTTGTCCAAAATCCAGACCACGTAGCCATGCTGCGCAAGAAACTGATACCAGAGATTTGCGTTCCAGCGATCGCGTACTTGTGGCGCCATCGGCCCGGCATACACATTTTGCACCACCGGGTATTTCTTTTTCGGATCAAAATCAGGCGGCAGAAACAGCAGGCTTTCCATTGCAAAGCCATCGCGCGTCGGCACCTGCTGTTGCTTCATGATCGCCTGCTTCAGATTGTGCAATTGGACGGGTATGCCCGCATCGTCAATCAACCTGACCTGCTCTCCGGCATCGTTGAACAAAGCTTGTTTCGGCGGCTGTCGCAAACTGCTCCATGAATCCAGAAAATACGTGAAATGTGTATTCCAGCGCACGGTATGCATGCCCGAATCTGCGCTGAGGCGCTGCCTGTGCTGTCCATCCAGTTGCACCGAATACACATCGTTACCGATGGGATTGCGTTCGTTAGACACGAACAAGACGCGTGAACGAAGTTCGTCAACACCGTCCACATGACGCACATCCCAATCGCCTTGTGTCAGCGCAGCTTTCAGGTGATATGCCTGATCGTAGCGATAGATATGACGATGCCCGCTGCGATCTGACTCCCAGAGAAAGCCGCCATCCTTTAGAAACACCGGCAAAGGCAGGCGCTCGGTCCAGGCCGGACTGCTTTCCCTGACCATCACGCGGCTGCGGCTTGCTTGTTGAGAACCAGCGTTCTTCTGGTCATACAGCCGTAAGTCCAGCCAGCTTTGCACGCGATCTTGCCATGCGGCGAGCAGGTGACCATCCGGCGCCCAGCCAACTTGCACGATCAGCGTTTCGCTGCCGGGATAGGGGTTTTCTGTCCAGATGGTTTGTGCTTTCAAATCGACGATGCCCAGGCGAACGACAGGATTCGGATCGCCCGCTTTGGGATAGCGCGTGCTTTGCGGTTTGGCGGGCAAGGCAAAATCTCCGCTCAGCGTGTACAAGGGGACTTTGCTTTCATCGAAGTTCAGGAAGGCGAGTTTTTTCGAATCAGGCGACCACCAGAATGCGCGATGCTTGCCGCGTCCGTAAATTTCTTCCATGTACACCCAATCAAGACGCCCGTTCAGATTGGTGTCGCTGCCATCACTTGTCAGGCGCCGTTCGCGTGCGCTGGCGACGTCGGTCACATACAGATCATTGCCTTTCAGGTAGGCGACTGATCTGGCATCTGGCGACAAGATGGCTTCGTCTTTCGTGTCATTAGGTGTGTGCGTCAATTCCCGCACTGTATTGTGGCGACGATCCAGCAGCCATAAATCCTTGCGGTAACTAAACAGATAGGAATGGACTTCCGGCTTAATTTGCGGCGTGAGTTCCTTGAGTATTCTCTGCACATCGTCAGCATCAATCCCCGCGGCTGTCAGCAGCGCCGACAAGTTATCGTCAGCTTTGAGCAAGTGCTTTTCCCACGTCACAGGATCGACGATCCATTGCTGAACGATACCGTCTTTCATCTGCGTCTCAATCAGACGATTCTGTGCATCCCAGTTTAAATGCGTCAGCGGTGCCGCCTCAAACTTTGTTTTATGCAGCGGGTGATACAGCATCTCCAGCGTCAATAAGCCATCGTCGCTGCCTGCCCGCGCAGGCGCCACCAGAGACGTCAAGGAAATCAACGCAATCAGACACTGCGCAACTTTTCTGTGCATAGCAAGCCTCTTCCGGGAGCAAGTTATCGTTATCGACCTGACGCTGGCCAAATCAGGTGGTACCGGCCAGCTCAACAGCGGCAAGCTTATCGCATCTCAAACGGTTTCATGCCACGTACGAGAAAATTTTTCCGTTCGATATGCAGACTTTGCAGAAATGAAAATCGGGCAGTCCCGGAACGCAGTATCCATGCGGCCCGCAGGCCAGTCAGGCTGAAAACCCTTATGGATATTGCGCTCTGAGGCATGCCGATGTGAAATTGTTATCCGTATCTAGCGCTGGTAGGTATGCTCCAGTTTTCGAACCAGTCGCATTAGCGTATCGGCTTGCCTTTCCTGCAGGGCGACCTGACGATCCAGATGATCAAGTTTATCAACCAGCAAACGAATGGAAGCCTCAAGCGTATCCGTGCCCCGATGCTGATTTTGATGCATGCGCTCCACCAGGCGCGTCAACACGCTCAATAAATCTTGCGTGCTGTTCAGTTGTGTCGTGTTATTTCGTTCAATGGAACGCACCATGGATTCCATCTGCTGCATGCTTCGGCACAAAGCATTCAAGCTGATGTCGGCCTGGGTCGGCTCTGGCGCGTGCACGCCCGAGTCACCCACGACTGGCGTCTGGCGAACCCACTGCATGCAAAGAAAAAGCAGATGACTTGCAGCGAGTAACAGCAAAGCGAACATCGGGAACGCCGGCAGTGCGAAGCGCGCACCGTGCGACAGGTACAATGCGTTGGCACATGCCGCAGCATATAAAGACGCGCTACCGAAACCCAGCATCGCAAGCAATGCGCGAGAAAAATCGATCCGGTGCGCTGACGCCAATTCGTCACCATACAAGCATTGCAAAAACACGGTGCGCTTGTCATCCGGCGGTGCCAGCAAAATTCCTTCAGATTTCGTCGCGATCCAATTGGCATTGACACCAAATTGATCCGCAGTTCGCTGATACACGCCGTCCAGCGGCGCATATGTTCGTTTGCGCTGTTGTAAAAAAACCTGCGCAACAAGCGTCAGAAAATTCAAGCCCAACACGCCCGCGAGATATCTGCCTGAATCTGTATCCAGACTGATTTGTCGTGCAGAGCTGATACTAACGCCGTAGAGCGCGACAGTCAGCGAAAACCAGACGAGCAGCAAAGTACGCGTCAGGCTCAGTCGTTCAAGAGCATTCAGCAAAATTCCGCGCCCGATCACTGACACTATCAGCGGAAAAATTGCCAGCAGTGCGACAAATATTTCGAGGCTCGACCGACCGCCGGATTCCAGCAGCCAGATGCTTCCGGAAGCCACCGCCAGGCAAAGCGAAGCCATTGCTGTCAACGTTAGTGCAAAACCCAGTCTTGATTTGTTATGCATCGTATTTCCTTGCCCGCGCCTGCTGTTTTGTCATCGCCACCCGTAGTGCCGCTGGTGTGTCCGGATGGCGGATAGACGTGGACGTGCGGGGAACAGGCGTGCAATCTGCCTGCTCCTTATCCGCAGTAATGGGCAAGATTCTGCGCACGCTCTTTTCAATTATCAGGTTTTACCACTTTCCAGTTTCATGGGTTCAATGACCGATGCAAACACCTGGCTTAAACGATTCATCCCTTCCGTCGGGCTGGCCTGCCCTGCGTTCAGACGAATTTCATACTTGGCACTCTGATCTGTCTCACGCGTATTATTGGTATGCGTGCTTAATGAGCCAGTCAGTTTCAGCCCCCAATTCAGCCCACCCACATTGAAGTCCGCGCCGACTTTGGTATCGACGGTATTTTCATTTTTAACCGTATCTTTGACTTCCATGTTGAACTGGATGTCGATATTTCTCACCATCAGATTCGGCGTTTCAATCAGCGCAGCCAAAGGAGCATTGACTTCATATTGATGCTTCTGACCGGTTTCATCAGCGCGCTCCAGAGGAAATTTCAGCATGCGCGCTTTGCCGCCCTTCGCCGGGTCCGCATCTTTCTCGTACCAGACTGTGCTGATAAATTCATAGGTCGCCAGCGCCAGCTGAATATTGGATTTGCCGGCCGCAACCAAAGGCGCACCAATCAATGAATCCATAGGAAGGTTATTAAAATTATTGGCGATTTTGTCGGTATCTGCTGCCATCTTTTTTCTCCTGAAATGGGATAGTAAATAGTTGAAACTGCTTATTTAAATACGCTTCACAATGGCATCATTGAGCCGCGCAATGCCTTCAATGGGTTCGATGCCACGCAATCTCACCTCGATTTCTGCATACTGATCCGCATCCCCTCCCGCCTTGGGTAATTTGGAGGACAGCTCGGGAACATCTGGTTTACCTGAGCTGGACGTCAGGCGTAACAAGTCCAGTTTCAATCTCACGTTCACCTGCTCAATCATCAGATCGTGATGCGGCACCAGTGCGAACAGTGGAATTTCCCGGATTTCTATCGATCCATCTTCGCGCGGCATGGGTACTGAAACCGTCCTCGCGCTGACATTACCTTGTTCATCGCGCGGGAAAAACCAGTCGAGTTTCTTACTGGCGCCGCGCTGTACATCCACTTGCGCACGCTTGACCGCCTCGTAGACAGCGGCAAGCATGCGTTCCAGCGTTGCATGCACATCGTGGTTTGGGCCGTCGTCCGCAGGCTTGTCTTTTTTATTGTCAGGTAACGCCATATCAATGTGATCGCTTTAAAGTTGATCCTGCCGCACATATCATTTGCAACGCAGACAGTCGCAGATTTAAGCCTGTTCGCTTTACCGTATCTGGATAAATCTGAGCCAATAGGCGTAGCGCCTGCATCGACAGCACATGTGTTTTAACTGGGAAACGATACTAAACTGCCAACGTAAGAACATCGTAAGAAAATGGCAATTTCTGAGACGAGTACGATGAATATATTTTGTGAATCGACATGCATATACAACGGCAAGTCATGGCGCTGAAGATGGCACATATTCTTCAACGAAACCCCGATCACGCGATTGGAGTGCTGTTGCGTCAGTCCTATATATGTTTACCAAAGGAAGAAAGTGATAATAACGCGCAGGAAGGGCATGCCATTTACTGATCAGCGTGCGACTCATTCAATCGGCAGCAGCCTTGTTTTTGGCAAGGAAATAGGCATTGTTTGGACCGATTGTGTCCCGGCGGAAAAATTTCTTTGATGAGGTATTTTGAAGTTGCAAAAAATACGTGCTTCGCACTATGGAGCCTCTACCTGCAAAATTCGCGTTGGGATCGCAAGCCAATTTTCTGAATATTTTTTGGTGGCGAGTACGGGGAGCAAGTCCACGAGAAATACCGACGTTGCCCAACTTTGAGTCGGGAACACTCA
>JAGWUK010000818.1 GCA_028868455.1 Burkholderiales bacterium
CCATTGCTCATTACGACGACCGTATCGGCCATGGTCAATGCTTCATCCTGATCGTGCGTGACCATGATAGTGGTCACGCCGAGCTTGCGTTGCAAACGGCGCAGTTCTTGGCGCAGGCGTTCACGCACTTTGGCATCGAGCGCCGACAATGGCTCATCCAGTAGTAACAAGCTGGGCGAAGTTGCCAGCGCACGCGCCAACGCCACACGCTGTTGCTGGCCGCCAGACAATTCTGCCGGATAGCGGCTTTCTGTACCATTCAGACTGACCAGATCCAGCAATTCATCGACGCGCCGGTTTTTTTCAACCTTGTTCAGTCGCAAGGCATAAGCGATGTTTTCGGCCACAGTCAGATTCGGAAACAGTGCGTACGATTGAAAAACAATTCCGTAATTGCGCTGTGCCGGCGGTAAATGGCCGATATCCCGCTCACCCATCGTGAGTGTGCCGGCATCCTGCACTTCGAGACCGGCAATAATCCGCAACAGCGTGGTTTTTCCGCAGCCAGAAGGGCCGAGCAGACAAACGAATTCGCCTTTGCGCACGCTCAGGCAGATATCCTGCAAGGCGCGAAATGCGCCAAATTGCTTACTGATGCCCTGAATATTCAACCAATGCTGGTCGGCGTCTGACGTTGTGGAGGGGGGATTATTCATCATTGGACAGAAGTTTTTTCAATCAGGGTCATGAGTCTGGGCAGGTAATACGCCAGCGGCGGGACACTCAGGCCGACGATTTTTGCCGCATCGTCATAACGACGCAATTCGATTGCCCGTAACGCCTGTGGTTGTGCTACGAACAGTGCTGCGTTCTCTGCATCCATCGGCCCGCCTTGCAAAGCCAGGCTCAGCTTTGACGCTTCGGACAGCGTGGCATGATAGGTTTTATCCTGATGACACAGATAGCGCTTGGCATCTACATGTAAGCGAATCGCCCCTGTGACGTCGGACGGTAAAATACCGGACAAGTAAGGCAAGACGCGCGACTCATGGCGGTCATCTTTTCCTTGTGCCAGATCGTCGTCATTCTGTTCAAACAGCATATGCCCCAGATCGTGTAGCAGACAGGCGATGATGAGGCAGTCGTCCGCTCCGGATTTTTCAGCAAACCAGGCGGCTTGCAAGGCGTGCTCAGTCTGAGTAATGGCTTCGCCGCCGTACAACCGTGTTCCGGCTTGTTCAAACAAATGGACGATCTGATCCACGGTAAGGGATGTTGTCATTGGGAATTTGCGCAAAAAGTTCCGCACCCAGCCATATAACTGAATGCGGATGAAAAATTACTTGGATTTCGGTTCGGATTTGCCGTCGTAACGCTTAGTCCATTCTGTCAGGATGCGATCACGGTTTGCCGCTGACCATTTCAGATCCTGTTTGATCAGCATGTGTTCGTAGCTGGCCGGAATCAGCGCATTTTGCTTGGCGACGCCAGGGTAAGCGACGATCGCAAAATTATTGGCATAGAGCTGATTGGCAGACTTGGAGGCAGACCAGTCAGCCAGCTTGCGTGCGGCTTCCAGGTTTTTTGTGCCTTTCATGATGGCGGTTGCTTCAACATCCCAACCCAGACCTTCTTTAGGGAACACCAGATCAATTGGCGCGCCGCTTTCTTTGAGTTTGGCTGCACGGTATTCAAATGCAATACCGATAGGGAATTCGCCACTGGCGGCGAGCTTGCATGGTTTGGAGCCAGAATGTGTGTACTGCGCAATATT
>JAGWUK010000819.1 GCA_028868455.1 Burkholderiales bacterium
ATTGATTGCCATCTTGTCTTGCGCCGGGACGTTGCGGCGTATCCAGTTCAGCATGTCTTGCCAGATGCGCTGCACTTCGGCATCGGGTGGCATTTGCGTGGCGTTTGGCAATTCTATGGTGACGACTGGAATGTCTTTGTGCAGGCCGCTGTAATTGCCGAGTGAGCCGGGATACACGCCGACGCGATTGAACATCAGACGACCGAAACGGATCGGCGGCGTGACGGGACCGTCGAAATCGAGCACGCCAAACGGCGCGTGCACCGAGATCACGACATCCGGTTTGAACTGTTCTATGGTGTCAAATACCCAGCGGCTTTCCGGTTCTGAAATCGGCGCTTTGCCAGGAAAGCGGCGCGGGTCTTTGCCGGTGGTTTTAATCCAGTAATGTGGTGCGTCCTGTTCCCAGTTTGGAGTGGGGAAGTTGCGGTTCAGATCAACGCCGCGGGCGTTCATGCGCTGTGGTTTGGGCGCCAGCAATCCATCGGGATTGACGATGGGCGCAACCTTCCATGCGAATTCGCGGGCACCGGTTTTTTGCAGATTGTCCAGCCATTTAAAGACGATGGCCGACGCGGTTAATTCGTCACCGTGGATACCGCCGATCAGCAGCACGCGCAAAGCATTCGGATGTTGAGGGGGCGCGGCGAAATCGCGTGCCAGGATGGGCATGCCTTTGAACGAGCGTGCGCCGGTCGGCAGCACTTTGCTGTTGCGGCAATCGCGCAAAGAAATTTTCGGCAAACGCGCCACCAAAGGCACGCACCAGCTATCGATGGTTTTTAACGACGGCGCGGCTGCGACGGGGCTGGATTTTTTGGACGGATCGTTGTGACCTGCTGCCGTGCCACTTTCCATGCCTGGTGACGCAGGAGCTGAGGAGGACGATGCCGATGATCTGACTGAAGATTGTTGCGCATCGCACGATGCCAGCAAGGTGCCGGCAATGGTGCTGGCGGCACATAGCGCAAGGATTCTGGCGACGCGGACGCAGGCAACAAAAGGCGATTTAAACTTGAACGACTGTGCCCACCGATGCATACGTCAACCTGATTTCCCAACTACTTAACACTTGATAGGACCGATACAAAATTGCTTGTGTCCTGCTGAAAATCCAGCATACCAGCAACAATCGCTGGTATGCCGCTACAACTCAATTACAAACCGGCGACGTGACGCAGCAATTTCGCTTTGTCAGTGCGCTCCCAGGTGAATTCTGGTTCTTCGCGACCAAAGTGGCCGTAGGCGGCTGTCTTGGAATAAATCGGACGCAGCAGATCAAGCATCTGAATGATGCCTTTCGGACGCAGGTCGAAATGTTCATTGACCAGTGCCGCGATCTGATCATCCGGGATCACACCTGTGCCTTCGGTGTACACCGTGACATTCATGGGACGCGCAACGCCGATTGCATACGCGACCTGAATCTGGCATTGACGCGCCAGACCGGCTGCGACAATATTCTTGGCCACATACCGCGCTGCATAGGCGGCCGAGCGATCGACTTTCGTTGGGTCTTTACCGGAGAAAGCACCGCCGCCGTGTGGGCAGGCGCCGCCGTACGTATCGACAATGATCTTGCGACCAGTCAGGCCGCAATCGCCTTGCGGGCCGCCGATGACAAAGCGGCCGGTCGGGTTGACCAGGAAGCGTGTGTCCTTGAGCCATTCCTTGGGCAGCACCGGCTTGATGATTTCTTCGATGATGGCCTCG
>JAGWUK010000820.1 GCA_028868455.1 Burkholderiales bacterium
GAATAGTGATCGCATTGCCTGTGGCCTGTCTTGCGATAGACCGTGCCTGCGCCTGCTTGGGGCGATATCCTTTGAGCTCAACGAATCAGTAATTTCTTCACCTAATTTACTCTCTCATTGATGCCATCTGGCTTAACGCCACCTGGCGTCATACTGAGCTTACGTCAAAGTATTTGAACATCAATATTGCAGCATACGCTGCGAGGCACAATCACTGACTTGTGTCGATTATAATGTGGCGCTTTGCGTCTCCCGCTTCAAAATTTCAATGTGCTAACGCAGTTTCAATTTTTTTGGGCGGACTCTGCATTTGCGTCACTTTTAAATATAGCGATCATTAAAAGTTACGTTAAAACGCAAGTAGTCATGCCAGAAAAAAACTAGCGACAATCGCAAACAATCAAATATCCAACTCAAAAAGAAGAAGATTCAATTATTACTTATGGCTCAAAAAGAATTACAACACACTCCCATGATGCAGCAATATTTGCGGATCAAGGCTGATTACCCGGAAACCTTGGTTTTTTATCGCATGGGGGATTTTTACGAGCTTTTTTTTGATGACGCCGAAAAAGTATCCCGCCTACTAGGGATCACGTTGACTCAACGTGGCAGTTCTGCGGGGGAACCTATAAAAATGGCTGGAGTGCCGTTCCATTCGCTGGAGCCGTATCTGGCTAAATTAGTCAAGATTGGAGAATCCGCGGCCATTTGCGAACAAGTCGGCGACCCCGCCACAAGCAAGGGTCCGGTTGAGCGCAAAGTTTTGCGCGTCATTACACCCGGTACGTTAACTGATACAGATTTACTGCCCGAAAAATCGGAACGTTCTTTGCTGGCACTTTGCATGCTTCAACAAAGAAAAACAATTACGATAGGACTATCCTGGCTTTCGCTGGCAAGTGGTGCTTTGAAGTTAATGGAGTTTTCTACAGATGAAAAGTCTTTGCCTCAACGACTGCAACACGAGCTTGAACGCATCGCCCCTGCGGAGGTTTTACTATCTGCCGGCACCCTGCTTTTAAATGACTTTATCGCTCAATTGCCAGGGAAATTTTCAGAAGTTCCGGATTGGCATTTTGATTTAAAGCAAGGTCAAAAAGCTTTACAAGATCAATTGGGTACGACGTCGCTGACAGGATTTGGGGCTGAAAATCTTCACGCTGCTCTTGGTGCGTCAGGTGCCCTGTTACGCTACGCAGAAAGCACGCAAGGGCGAGGCTTGAAGCATATAAATACGGTGACGGTAGAAACTGAGAACGACTTCATCGGCTTAGATACTGCAACGCGACGCAATCTGGAGTTAACCGAAACATTGCGCGGCCAAGAGTCACCGACTTTATTCTCATTACTTGATCATTGCAGTACATCTATGGGATCGCGTTTACTGCGCCATTGGCTGCATCATGCCAGCCGTGATCAGTCCATTGCACAAGCTCGCCACGATGCCATCAAGGCGCTCATTAGGGCAGATTCCATCAATGGGCTGGCGACAACATTAAATGCCGTTCCAGATATCGAACGCATTACGACACGAATTGCATTGCAGTCGGCTCGCCCACGAGATTTGTCTGGCTTAAGAGACGGGCTGCAGAACTTACCAAATCTACGGTCGTATGTCAGTCTGTGTGTCGCGGATAACCAGACGAGCGTTCTGACAAAAGTGTTGGCAGATTTAGCCACACCTAGCGAATGCCTTGACCTGCTTGAG
>JAGWUK010000821.1 GCA_028868455.1 Burkholderiales bacterium
CAGACCGGTTTCTTTACCAGAAGGAACCTGATGTAGGCATGTTAAATAGGCATGTCGGCTGCTACAAGGAGAAAACATGAGTTGGTTAGAAAAACTGTTACCACCGCGCATACAACGTTCGGAATCGGCAAATCGCAAATCCATCCCTGAAGGATTGTGGGTCAAATGCCCATCCTGTGAAGCAGTTTTGTACCGATCTGATCTCGAAGCCAATATCCATGTCTGCCCGAAATGCAGCCACCACATGCGCATCGGTGCCCGCGATCGTCTCGACGCTTTGCTCGACGCCGGTGGCCGTTATGAAATTGGACAGGAAATCCTGCCTGTCGATACGCTCAAATTCAAAGACAGTAAAAAATACACAGACCGCCTGAAAGACGCGCTGGAGGCCACCGGGGAAACCGATTCCATGGTAGTGATGGGCGGTTCCATCATGACCGTCCCGGTCGTTGTGTCTTGTTTTGCCTATGAATTCATGGCCGGCACAATGGGTTCCGTACTGGGTGAGCGTTTTGTCCGTGGTGCGCAGGTTGCGCTGGAGCAAAAAGTGCCGTTTATTTGCATTACTGCCAGTGGCGGCGCCCGTATGCAAGAAGGTGTGTTGTCGCTGATGCAGATGGCAAAAACAACGTCCATGCTGACGAAATTGTCTGAAAAGAAATTGCCTTTCATCTCCGTGCTGACAGATCCGACCACAGGCGGCGTTTCGGCCTCGTTTGCATTCATGGGCGACGTCGTGATTGCTGAACCGAAAGCGTTGATTGGCTTCGCCGGTCCGCGCGTGATTGAGAATACCGTTCGCGAAAAACTGCCGGAAGGTTTCCAGCGTTCTGAATTCCTGTTGCAGAAAGGCGCAATTGACATGATCGTTGACCGTCGTAAGATGCGCGAAGAAATTGCTCGTTTGCTGGCCTTGCTGCAAAACCAGCCTGCTGAAGCTGTTTCCTGAATTTTCTGATTGACATAACAAGCCCGACACTCAGCTGTTCGGGCTTTTTTTATCCTATGCCTAAAATGCCTGTAAGTTTGCCTGAATGGTTGGCTTTGCTTGAAACTCGCCATTCAAAAGAAATTGACATGGGACTGGAGCGCGTTGCTTCGGTCAAAAATCGACTGAACATACATTACGATTGTCCTGTCATTATGGTGGCCGGCACCAATGGTAAAGGTTCTACTTGTGCCATGCTGGAAGCCATCCTATTACAGGCAGGCTATCGGGTCGGACTGTATAGTAAGCCGCATTTTCTTGACTTTAATGAACGCGCCCGCATTAATGGCGAAATGGTCAAGGATGAGCTATTCACGCAAACTTTTGCCGAAGTGGAAGCGCAGCGCGGTGATATTTCCTTAACGTATTTCGAATTTACAACGCTGGCCATCTGCAAGTTATTGGCTGATGCAAAGCTGGACGTTGTCATTCTGGAGGTTGGACTCGGTGGGCGTCTTGATGCCGTCAATGTTATTGATGCGGATGTGGCTATCGTAACCAGCGTGGACATTGACCATGTAGATTATCTTGGTGATACACGTGAAAAAATCGGATTCGAAAAAGCGGGTATTTTCAGGGCAGGGAAGGCGGCCATTTGCAGCGACCCTGTTCCGCCTCAATCGCTGATCCGTCATGCAGAAGCAATTGGCGCCGACCTGTGGTTGTTTGGACGCGACTTCAATTACAACGGTGATAAACAGCAATGGAATTTTGGGGG
>JAGWUK010000822.1 GCA_028868455.1 Burkholderiales bacterium
CTATTGTAAAGGATGGGGCTGTACTTAACGTGACACTGGCAGCTTGGACTGGAAGATTTATTCAATTTATTTGCGTGCAATGTTTAAGGGAACTGTTTAGCATGAGTCTTTCCCTTATTACCTCATTTCCATATCAGACCATGAGCGACCTGAATGCACGTTTCCAACAAGCCTTAGTCGATGTCAAAGCCCTGCCAGAGCGCCCTGGCAATTTGCAGTTGCTACGCCTGTACGCCCTGTACAAACAAGGCAGTGAAGGTGATGCGCACGGCGATCGCCCCGGTATGAGCGATATTGTGGGGCGGTATAAGTTTGATGCGTGGGCGGCGATGCGGGGTACCTCGCAGGTGGAAGCGCAGGAGAAATATATTGAAGCCGTGGAAGCACTGAAACGTGGCGACTCCCTCTGATTTTTAGTTCAACCTAGCTGGGGAACAACCTAAATTTTATTTTTCATAAAAACACTTTGCAATTTTCAAAAACAATCCTAGACTGAAAAAATGATTTTTTGCCGTAATTTTTATTACATAGGCGGCAAAAAATTCCCCTTTGCACAAGCAGAGGGTGTCAAAAAAGGGAGAAATTGCAATGTATAACGTCTATGAGGACTTAATCAGTCTATACGCCTCACATCATGTTCCAGTGGGAAACCGCTACAAGGCAGTCATCAAACAAGCGCTAGGCAAGAATTTAGCTTACGCCACATCCGCAATGCAGGGGCTTGCAACCACAATTTTTTCATCCCCTAGCATGGTTGCATACAACTTATTGCAAAACTCTGTCGATGAAGCAAAGGGTGCCGCACGGGTCAATCTCATCGCAGATCGTTACGCCAGCGGCTCACTTAAAGACAAAATGAAACAGCATGTGCGTGATGAACTCAAACACAGCGCGCAGTTTCTCAGCTTGCTAAAAGTCACAGGTGTCTCTGACTACACGTTTGAAGGAGAAAGCAACGGCAAAGCTGAAGCAGAAAAGACCCTTGATTTCGACGATGAATTGCAAAAATTTATCTGTCGCGTGCATTCGATTGAGATTCGCTCTTGGACCATTCTGCGCCTCTACATGCAAATCATCCAAGATTCGCCCAATCCACAACTCGCAGCCGCCATTCCAGTATTAGAAAAAATCATGGCCGACGAAATCAATCACGTTTTGTACACTGGACAAACCATCAGTGACTGGATAGAAAGCGACCCAGAGCGCGATGTAGCCAGCGAATTACTTGAGTGTTTTGCCTTCACGAATAAAGAAACTTGGCATGATATGGCGCAGATGAGCAATTTCCTTGCGGAAAATGCCTCTGAAATGTTGATTGCTGCCTAAGAATTGCTGCCTTGTGCAGTAAGTTCGGTGAAGCGAGAAACCGTTTCAAGTTTCACCATTTTTGTTGTTCAATCAGGAAGGAGTTATAAAATGAAAGACGATATTTCAAATATGGCAAACAAGCTGGAAAAAGTCATTAACACCCGCCTTGTTGGGGTGGCAGGCCAAGAACCACCGCGCCTAGTCAAAGCAAATTCCGCGTTTGATTTGCTCAATGCTTTACGTCGTGCAGAAGCCAAACCAGAGCTGCAAAAATACTTGGCTACAACTGGCAAATAATACTTGTCTGCTGCTTCACAGGGCGCACTTTCTGCGCCCTGTTGTCATTCATTTTTCTCAGTTGCTGCAAGCAATGTCGATTTTTCTACGCAT
>JAGWUK010000823.1 GCA_028868455.1 Burkholderiales bacterium
CGTTCTGCTAACTGCCTGAAAGCAGAAAACATTTACTACATTGGCGATCTGATTCAGCGTAGCGAAAATGAACTGTTGAAAACACCAAATCTGGGCCGCAAATCTCTGAACGAAATCAAGGAAGTGCTGGCGTCCCGTGGTTTGTCTTTGGGTATGAAGTTGGAAAACTGGCCACCTGCAGGCCTGGAAAAGTAATTTGTCGGAATGAACGGTTGTATTAGACCGTTCATTTTTTTATCGTAGTAAAAATAGTTACCGGCCCGCGACAATATAGTCGATAGAAGAGCTGGCAATGAAATTTGAAAGGAAATACCATGCGTCACCGTCACGGCTTACGTAAGCTGAATCGTACATCCTCCCATCGTTTGGCTATGTTGCGCAATATGACAGTTTCTCTGTTGCGTCACGAAGCAATTAAAACGACTTTGCCAAAAGCAAAAGAACTGCGCCGCGTTATCGAACCGATCCTGACTTTGGGTAAGGTTGATACATTGGCTAACAAACGTCTGGCATTTTCCCGCCTGCGTGATCGCGAAATGGTTGTCAAATTGTTCGCAGAATTAGGCCCGCGTTATGCAAACCGTAATGGCGGTTACCTGCGTATTTTGAAAATGGGTTTCCGTGTTGGCGACAACGCACCTATGGCTTATGTTGAATTGCTGGATCGTCCGGAAGTGACCGATGTGGCTGATGCACCAGTAGCTGAGTAATTTTCGATACAGTGCATTTTGTAAAAAAGCCGTTCAGCCTGCGCTGAGCGGCTTTTTTTGCATTTGAGTGTAATGATGGTGTTTGCTTGCACGACCAATCAGCAAGCAATCGTGCATGTGATTGACTAAGATCGCATTGTCAGATTTTTTGCCGGGATGAAGGAAACTGATGACATCAGATGAAAGAAGCAGCCAATCGTTACTGGATACATCTGACGAAAGTAATTCTGTTGTCCTGGTGATGACGAATTGCCCATCAATGGACGTTGCGAAGGAATTGGCAGAAGTCATTTTGACGAAGAAACTTGCCGCATGTGTGAACATCTTGCCGCAAGTTCAGTCTATGTATACCTGGCGTGGTCAACGTGAAGTGGCAACTGAGGTTCCATTGATGATCAAAACCATGCAAACTTCGTATCTGGCTTTACAAGAATTGTTATTGCAGATACATCCTTACGAACTACCAGAAATCATTGCACTTCCCATTACCGATGGCTTACCGGCGTATCTTCAATGGGTCAAAACAGAAACAGGACGTTCATGAACATCTCATTTTGCGATCAGCATTCCCAGATCAATTTCACTGTGAAGAAGTTTTTTCAATTATTAAGTTTGATGATGCTGTTGTGCTGTACCCCATTCGTCATGGCGGAAGACGATTTTCTTGACCCTGAACAGGCTTTTAAAGTCAGCGCCAGCATGGTTGAACCGGGGATCGCGGAAGTCAATTTTACGATCGCCGACGGCTACTATCTGTATCGCGAGCGCTTTAAGTTTGTTTCTGACGATGCCAAATTGGGAACGCCGGATATGCCGGCTGGCAAGGTCAAATTCGATGAAACATTTCAAAAGAATGTCGAAACTTACCGTAAGCATCTGACTGTGCGCGTTCCTGTGCAGGCAAGCGGTGATTTCACGCTGAAAGTGACACGTCAGGGTTGTGCCGATCAGGGCTTGTGTTATCCGCCGATGGAAACAGCGTTCA
>JAGWUK010000824.1 GCA_028868455.1 Burkholderiales bacterium
GACCTTGCACGCCTTGTGGCCGGCCAGCGGGCAAAGTGTGATCGGTAAAATCTGGCGCCAGAGCCAGTCGCGCCATGTCCGCGTCGCCGCTGTTCCAGAACGCGGCATAACGCCGTGCAGCCAGAATAGTTGCAGCGGTATCGCCACTGTCGAGACTCTGCGCGCCAAACAAATGCTGTGGCACTGGCAGCGGCATTTCTCCTGTGCTGGCGTCGGCGCCTGCGCTGAGTAACAACAGCACGGCAGCCTTGCTGGCAATGCGAAAACGACGCTGCATGAAATGCAATCTGGACATACAAACCTTTCTACAAAATTGACAAACCATGTCGCCGTCGCGATCAAAACTGTGTTGGGACTTACGCAAAATCGCCCCAGCGGCGTTATAGCTCCTTGTCGTACGATGTGTACTGCCTTCGTCGCTATGCCTTGCTGGAACAATTTTGCGTAAGTCCTGTAATGAAATTGAAATGATACTCCTACCTAGTATTTATTCATGTCGCAATGTTGATGTGCGAAGCAACGTGGTTTTTTGATAATGGCAGGGGAGTATATGTAATGCGCTATAGTGGAAGGAGCAATGCGTGTCAGCCATGCAGGTGGTATTAATTGAGGATGAACAGGCCGTGCGACTGGCGACCCGGCAAACGCTGGAGCTGGGTGGCCTGACCGTGCTGGCCTATGGCAGCGTGGAAGAAGCGCAAGAACACATCCATGCAGGCTTCGCCGGAGTGCTGGTCAGCGACGTCCGTCTGCCCGGCAAATCGGGTCTGGAATTGCTGGCGCAGGCGACGTTGGCCGATGCGGATTTGCCGGTGATTATGATTACCGGTCATGGCGATGTCAGCATGGCGGTGGATGCCATGCGTCAAGGTGCCTACGATTTTATTGAAAAGCCATTTGCTGCCGAACGCCTGCTCGACACCTGCTTGCGGGCGCAGGAAAAGCGTCGTCTGGTGCTGGAAAATCGTCAGCTCAAACAAGCGCTGGCCGCGCATCCCAGCATGCCTGAGCTGGTCGGACAAAGCACCGCGATTGAAAAAATCCGGCAATTCATCCGCAATATCGGCCCGACCCAGGCTGATGTGCTGATTCACGGCGCGACCGGCACAGGCAAAGAAGTCGTTGCCCGCCAATTGCATCTGGCCAGCGGACGCAAAGGCGAATTTGTCGCCATCAATTGCGGCGCGTTGCCCGAATCTGTCTTTGAAAGCGAAATCTTCGGTCACGAAGCCGGCGCCTTCACCGGTGCGCAAAAGCGTCGTGTCGGCAAGCTCGAATACGCCCACGGCGGCACGGTCTTTCTGGACGAAATTGAAAGCATGCCGCTGGCCTTGCAAGTCAAACTCTTGCGCGTTTTGCAGGAGCGCCGTCTCGAGCGGCTTGGCGGCAATGCCTTGATCGAACTCGATTGTCGTGTCATCGCCGCAACCAAGACCGATTTACTGAACCTGAGCGCCGAAGGTAAATTCCGCGAAGACCTGTATTACCGTCTGGCCGTAGTCAGCCTGTCCTTGCCGCGCCTGAACGAAAGGCGCGACGACATTCCTTTATTGCTGGCGCATTTTGTCCAGGCAGCCGCCCTGCGTTATCAAAAACAGGTGCCAGACTGGAGCCATGCCGACATGCAGACCTGGCAGCAGCGCGACTGGCAGGGAAACGTGCGCGAGTTACGCAATTTCGCCGACAAGCTGGTG
>JAGWUK010000825.1 GCA_028868455.1 Burkholderiales bacterium
AACGGCAGCCATGACGACTTCAGGCTGTTTTGCCTTGGCTGGTTTCAACATCGACAAAGGTAATAATGCTGTTTCTTCATTGCCAGCGGCAAGTACGACATTGCCATCATGGATAAAGACGACGCGTTCTCCTTTCGCGCGATGTGAGGTCATCTCTTCAGACTGGGAATTCAGACCGTAGAAAATAACTTTCCCGTCACACAGTTCCGCCAACTCCGCAACGGCAGGTTCATCGGCGTTAAGCACGGCTACTCCACTAGGCAAAACAACATCAATTTGAGTGCGTAAAATCTTTCTCATTTGCTCAGCGTCATCAATGTAGAATTCGCCCAGCTCCTGATGGCCATCCATATCCGTCACTACACCTACCGTGCATTTATCGTAGGCGAGGCCATTAGAAAGAATTTCTTTTGAATGCGTTTCAAAAATGGCCGCTTGCACTGACCGGTTAATAAGCAGGCGTTGGCCTGCTTCCCAGTTGGCATTGTCACCGTTGGTAACGACTTGATTATTGATAAATAAGCCTTGTTTGCAGGCAACGCCAGTTTGGTGGCCGTTAATATGAACAAGAGCGCCAATCAGCCGAGAAATTAAACTGGTGCCGCGAGTTCCTGCGACGCCGACAATGTCAATTCGCCCAGTCTCTTCAACGGCGAATAAATGATCAATAATGGCCTTTCCTACCGGGCGCCCGTCTCCATTAGATGGTTTTATGTGCGCCAGCAATCCTGGACTTGCATTGACTTCGATAATCGCTCCTCCCTGACTTTCTAAGGGGCGAGATATGTCTTCTGCAACAAGGTCAACTCCAGCGATGTCCAGTCCAACAACTCTTGCTGCGAGAGTTGCGGCGGCGGCAACTTCAGGATGGATGTCATCCGTGATATCCAGTGCAACATTGCCATTAGGTTGAATCAAAACTTTTTGGCCCGCCAGCGGAATTGAGTCGGCGCGCATACCTTGGCGTTGTAATTCAAGAATCACTTCTGCTGAAACATCGGTGTCAACAATGTTCAATGGATATTCTTCAGTCGTGCCACGGCGAGGGTCAATATTGATCTGCGTTTCTACTAATTGTTTAATGGTAGATTGCCCATCGCCATGCACCCAGAGAGATTCACCTTTGGCGACGGCGACAACCGATTTTCCAACTACTAACACGCGATGTTCATTTCCTACGATGAATCGCTCGACGATGACACTTTTGCTTCCGCCTTTCCTGGCTGCTAACTCATAAGCTGCTTCTACATCGGATTGCGTCATCAGATTCAATGAGACGCCGCGACCATGGTTGCCATCGTATGGTTTCAATACGACCGGTAGTCCAATGTCTTGCGCTTCTTCCCATGCTTCGTCGGCGCTGCGAACAATCCGTCCTTCTGGTACAGGGACACCGCAGGATTTCAACAAAGTTTTTGTCAAATCCTTGTCACAAGCAATGCTTTCAGCAATTGCGCTTGTATTGTCAGTTTCTGCCGTCCAAATACGATGTTGAGCAGCACCGTGCCCCAATTGAACCAGATTTCCGTCCGTAAGTCGTATAAATGGAATACGACGCTCAGTTGCCGCATCGACAATACTAGAAGTGCTTGGCCCAAGGCAGCGTGCATCAACCAAATCAGTTAGTTTCGCAATCTTTTTCGGTAAATCGTAATGCTCGTCATTAATTGCGGCCATAAGTAAATCCCGTCCCG
>JAGWUK010000826.1 GCA_028868455.1 Burkholderiales bacterium
TCCGATAATCCGTGTGCACCGGGATTGGCTATACCGGCTTTGCCATCTGCGCACATCACAGCGATCGCTGTACCGACAAGAACCAACAAAGGGCCAATCAGAATCGAGATTGAGACCATTTTCATTTCAAATGCCTCAATTTTCTTACCCAGATATTCCGGTGTACGACCAATCATCAGGCCGGCAATAAAGACCGCCAATATTGCGAAAATCAACATGCCATACATGCCTGCTCCGACGCCACCGAAGACGACTTCGCCTAGCTGCATCAATATCAGAGGCACCATGCCGCCCAACGCAGTGAATGAATCGTGCATACCATTGACGGCACCGCACGATGCTGCAGTGGTGATGGTGGTAAACAGGCCTGAAGCAGCGATACCAAAGCGCGTTTCTTTGCCTTCCATATTGCCGCCCGCTTGCGCCATATCGCCACCGTCGCCCATCACTTGGTCTGCGCCGAGTGTGCTTAGTAATGGATTGCCTTGTTGTTCCGAATAAATGGCAAATCCGGCAAAAGCTACAAATAAAATGGACATGACAGCATAAATTGCCCAACCTTGACGTTTGTCACCCACCATTTTCCCGAACGTAATGCATAGTGCCGCAGGGATCAGGAAAATCGCCAGCATTTGCATGAAATTGGACAAGGGGGTCGGGTTTTCGTAAGGATGTGCAGAGTTCGCATTAAAAAATCCGCCGCCGTTGGTTCCCACCATTTTGATCGCCTCCTGTGAAGCAACCGGCCCCATTGGCAGGATTTGCGTTATGGTACTTTGTGCTTCTACTACCGGCTGACCGTTGGTATCGACCACAGGCGCTCCGACAGCGTTGAGTTTTGGAGTGGTGTAGTTCAATTTCTCAACGAGTTGCGCCGGTTTGTAGGCATCGAAATTCTGGATCACGCCTTGGCTCATCAGGCCAATCGCCAGGATCAGCGAAAGTGGTAGCAAGATATACAAAGTGCTGCGTGTGATGTCTACCCAAAAATTTCCGATGCTATGCATCGAGTGGCGGGCAAAGCCACGAATAAGGGCGATCGCCACGACGAGTCCGGTTGCGGCCGACAGAAAATTCTGCACACTCAGACCCAGCATCTGGGTCAGATAACTCATGGTCGATTCGCCGGCATAGCCTTGCCAGTTGGTGTTTGTGACAAAGCTGATGGCAGTGTTGAACGAAGAGTCCATGCTGACAGCCGGCATGGCTTGTGGATTCAAAGGTAACGCTGCCTGCAATCTTTGCAAAGCATAGACAAACAGTACACCTAACAGATTAAATGCAATCAAGGCGACGGCATATTGCTTCCAGGACATTTCGGCATCAGCGTCCACACCGCAGAATTTGTAGATGAATTTTTCGACCGGTCGTAATATCGAGGAGAGAAAGCTTTTCTCGCCTTTCATCGTTTTGGCAATATATTTCCCTAGCGGTATGGCACACGCAGTTAGCACGCTCATATAGAGCGCGATCTGGAAAAAGGCAGAGTGGTTCATTAAAATGCCTCCGGTTTTAACAGGGCGTAAACCAGATAGATCAACAATAAGCAGGCAACGATTGCGGCAATTAACTGAAACAGATTCATGCCTTGTCTCCTAGTTTTCCGCAACCCAGAATCAGGGCGAATGCGCAAACCGCCAAGAGCAGAATGCCGCCGACATACAGAAATTCCATACAATCTCCGAACGAGTAA
>JAGWUK010000088.1 GCA_028868455.1 Burkholderiales bacterium
CGAGTTTCGGACACTTCCCATTTTTTGTTCTGCACAAACGGGCACCCGCAGGGCAGCGACTTCGCGGTCGCCTTCTTTGGCTTACTTTTCTTGGCGAGACAAGAAAAGTGAGTAGCCGCCGGTCTACCACCGGCCGGCAATCTTCACTACGCCGTGAACGTCAGAATTCGGACGGTATGCATCCAGCGACATCATCGGCAATCTTCAACGTGCAATGAAAGTCGTAATCTGAACAACGCAAAAAAATAATTGTGAAGATGATTACCGATGGCAAATCACCCCACGTCCAGATGACACGCCGAAAAATGCAAAGGGGCAACCTCTTTCAATACCGGTTGTTCAATTGCACAACGCGCCATCGCACGCGGACAACGTGGATGAAAATGACAACCGGATGGCGGCTGCAAAGGCGAAGGCAATTCGCCCTTGATGGGAATAAAGCTCGTCTTGCGCACTTCCAGCTTCGGTGCCGAAGCCAGCAACGCCTGCGTGTAAGGATGATGCGCATGGCCGAAAATTTCAGCAACCGGAGCCGACTCCACGATCCGCCCCAGATACATGATGAGCACCCGATCCGAGACATGACGTACCACGCCCAGATCGTGACTGATAAACAAATATGTCAGATTCAGCTCGTCGCGCAGACGAATGAACAGATTGAGAACCTGCGCCTGGATAGAAACATCCAGTGCCGCCACGGCCTCATCGCACACCAGCATCTCTGGCCTGACAGCCAGTGCGCGGGCAATCCCGATGCGGGCGCGCTGACCGCCGGAAAACTGATGAGGAAAACGGCGCAATACCGCCCCATCCAGACCAACGCGCTGCAATAATTGTTCGACATAGTCTTTTTGCTCGGCGGCGCGAATCAGACCGTGTACCAGCGGGGCTTCGCCGATGATGTCTTGCACGCGCAAACGTGGATTCAGCGAGGCATACGGGTCTTGAAAAATCATCTGTATCGCCAGTTGCGCCTGACGTCGTTGTGCGGCCGACATGTGCTGAACCTCCTGGCCACGCCACCAGCGCGTGCCGGATGTCGGGGCATGCAACCCTGCTGCCATGCGTCCCAGCGTGGATTTTCCGCAGCCAGATTCACCGACCAGACCGAGCACTTCGCCTGCGTGCAAAGACAGGCTGACGTGATCGACTGCCTGCAACAAAGACGGCGACGTTGTCGCACCGAACCATCCGGCCAGACGCGCAATCGCATCGGGCGCATTGCCAAATTGTTTGCCGACATCGCGCAATTCGAGCAAAGGCGCTGTCATTGCCCACCTCCTTGGGCATGGTGCAGAGGATGGAAGCAGCGCAGGCTGCGGCCTTCGCCCTCTTGCAGCGGCGGCGTCTGCACACACAGGGCGCTGGCATAGGCGCAACGCGTGCGAAACGCGCACCCCTCAGGTAAATTCAGCAGCGAAGGCGTGCTGCCCGGTATCTGGTGCAAAGCCTGCCCGTGCACATTGCGCGAAGGCGCCGAAGCGATCAGCCCATGCGTGTAAGGATGCCGCGCGTCTTCCAGCACTTGCTGCACGGTGCCACTCTCGACGATTTTGCCTGCATACATCACGCTGACGGTATCAGCCAAACCAGCCACCACGGATAAATCATGCGTAATCCAGATCAGTGCCGTACCGGATTCGCGGCACAAGGTCTGCATTTCGTACAGTATCTGTCCCTGTATCGTCACATCCAGCGCCGTTGTCGGCTCATCGCAAATGATCAGATCAGGTTGATTCAGCAAAGCAATCGCGATCGCCACGCGCTGCCGCATGCCGCCAGAGAACTGGTGCGGATAGGCCAGCAGGCGCTCATCCGGTGCCGCGATACCAACCCTGACCAGCGCCGCGCGCGCCATGTCACGCGCTTGCGCATGGCTGACCTGTTGATGCGCAAAAATGGTTTCCAGCATTTGCGTATCAATCCGCAAAACCGGATTGAGCGTCATCATCGGGTCCTGAAAAATCATGGCAATGCGATTGCCGCGCAGCTGGCGCATTGCTTCGGCTGCCATGCCGCGCAGCTCCTGCCCTTTAAACAAAATACTGCCACCGCTGATCTTGCCGGGCGCATCGACCAGACCCATGATGGAATATCCGGTCATGGATTTGCCGGAACCTGACTCGCCGACCAGCCCCATGATTTGTCCCGGCATGACGGAAAACGACACATCGTCCACAGCGCGGACTACGCCAGCGCGGCTGTGAAATGTGGTGCGCAGATTTTGTACGCTTAACGTTGGTTGCGGCAGATTCGTCATCATTGGATTTGCAAACGGGGATTCAGCACATCGCGTAACTGATCGGCAACCAGATTGATGGCGACGACGACCAGCAGCAAAGCCACACCAGGAAAAAAGCTGATCCAGTATTTGCCGGACAGCAGGTACTGAAAGCCATTCGCAATCAGGAGGCCAAGCGAGGGCTCGGTCACCGGCAGGCCGAGCCCCAGGAAAGACAATGTCGCCTCCAGCGAGATGGCAGATGCGACTTGCAACGCGGCGATCACGATCAATGGCGACAGGCAATTCGGCAGCAAATGGCGCAATACGATGCGCAGCGGCGACAAACCCAGACCGACAGCGGCTTCGATATATTCCTTATGCCGCTCGACGACAGCGGCGCTGCGTGCAGTGCGCGCGTAATATGCCCATTGCACGGTCACCAGCGCCAGAATGATTTTCCCTATTCCCTGGCCGGTCAGCGCCAGCAAGATCATGGCGATCAGGATGGACGGAAACGATAACTGGATATCGGCAATACGCATGATCAGCGCTTCTGTACGTCCGCCCAGATAGGCGGCCAGCAAACCCAGCGCCAGGCCGATGATCAGCGCAATCACGGTGCTGCTGACACCGACCAGCAACGAAATACGCAAGCCATAACAAATCGCAGACAGCATGTCGCGCCCTTGTTCATCGGTCCCCAGCCAATACCTGAGCGTGTCGTCACTGGAGGATGCCCCCGGTTCGAGGCGTGAATCCATGATGTCCAGCGCTGCCAGATCGTAAGGATTTTGCGGTGCGATCCAGGGGGCGAACAATGCCAGCAACAGCAACAGGCACAGCAGTATCAAGCCGGCAGTGGCGATGCGGCTGGCAAAAAAGTGACGCAAAAAACGGCGTAACGGTGTCGCCTCTGGCGATAGCGCAGATGGCGCAGTAAGCTCTGCGGCGTCGATACTGGCGGAAGAAAGACTATTTTTTGACATGATTGCTGATCCTAGCCGCGCATTTCGGAAAGACGTACGCGCGGATCAAGAACGCAATACAGCAGATCCACGACCAGATTGATAACGATAAACAGGCTGACCACCAGCATCAGATACGCCACGATCACGGGCCGGTCCAGCACCCGGACCGAGTCGATAATCAGCTTGCCCATCCCGGGCCAGGCAAACACGGATTCGGTCACGATCGCAAAAGCAATGATGGAGCCAAACTGCAAGGCAATCACGGTCACGATAGGAATCAAAATATTTTTGAGCACATGCACGCCGATGATGCGGCTATTGCGCAAACCCTTGGCACGCGCAAAACGCACATAATCCTGTAACAGTGCCTCTTGCGCACCAGAACGCGTCAGGCGTATCACCATGGCGATATTGAACAAGGCCAGATTGCACGCTGGCAGCAGCAAATGCCGCAATCCGTCCAAGGTCAGAAAACTGACCGGCACCCCCAGCAGCAAGCTGGTTTCACCGCGCCCGCTGGCTGGCAGCCAGCCCAGCGTGACGGCAAACAACATGATCAGCATCAGACCAACCCAGAATGTCGGCAATGAAAATCCGAGGATGGACACAGCCATGATACTTTTCCCCAGCAGGCTGTGCGGACGCAATCCGGCCAGCAAGCCCAGCGGAATTCCGGTCACAATGGCCAGCAGGATGGCCGCCACGGCCAGCTCCAGTGTGGCCGGCAGACGTTCCAGAATCAGGCTCAGAGCTGGCGTCGCGTAAGCAAATGAACGCCCCAGATCACCAGCCAGTGCATGCTGCAAAAACAAAAAATATTGTTGCCACAAGGACTGATCCAGACCAAATGCGGCGATCACGCGCGCGCGCTCGATCTGGTCAGCATCCGGGCTGAGCAGCACATCGATAGGATTGCCGATGGCATAGACTCCGGCGAACACCAGCACCGACATGGCAAACAGCGTTGCCAGGCTTTGCAAGGTGCGACGAAGGATAAATACCAGCATGCAGGGATTCCGTAAAAAGCGACATGATACTTCGTCTGCCGCCCACGCGTGCACTGTCGTACCATACGCCGTGGCCGCGGCTGCCCGTGCGCCGCGATGTGCACGCAAATGCTCAAGACTGCGGAACTTAGCAGAATGACGCCTGATTCGTTACAATGCCTGACACGCATAAAACAAGCTGAAGACACGCCCGGGCTGCGCCATCAGACAATGCCGGCGGTGTATTTCACAACGAGGAGGCAAATATGAAACTGATTGATCCGATTGTCCGCTTTCATGCGGACATCCAGCAAATCCGACGAGATATCCACGCCCACCCTGAACTGTGCTTTGAAGAACACCGCACTTCCGAGATCGTGGCGCAAAAACTGCAGGAATGGGGTATCCCTGTAGTACGCGGCCTCGGTGGCACCGGCGTCGTCGGCATTATCAAGCATGGCGACAGCCCACGCGCCATTGGCCTGCGCGCCGATATGGACGCATTGCCGATGCAGGAAATCAATACCTTTGCCCACACCTCGCAACATGCCGGAAAAATGCATGCTTGCGGCCACGACGGTCATACCGCCATGCTGCTTGGCGCTGCGCATTACCTGTCGCAACACCGGGATTTCGATGGCACCGTGTACGTCATTTTTCAGCCTGCCGAAGAAGGCGGCGGCGGCGCGCGGCGCATGATAGAAGACGGGCTGTTTGAAAAATACCCGATGGAAGCCGTGTTTGGCATGCACAACTGGCCCGGTGTGGCCGTTGGCACTTTCGGCGTGACAGCCGGGCCGATGATGGCATCCTCGAATGAATTTGAAGTCATCGTCAAAGGCAAAGGCGCCCACGCGGCGCAACCGCACAAAGGGATTGATCCCATCATTGCCGCCATCCAGATTGCCCAGAGCTGGCAAACCATCGTCAGCCGCAATGCCAACCCGCTGGAATCGGCAGTCTTGTCGGTGACCCAGATTCACTCCGGCAGCGCGACCAATGTCATTCCAGACGATGCCACCCTGATCGGTACTGTGCGCACATTCAGCACCGAGATGCTGGATATGGTCGAACGGCGCATGCGCACGATCGCTGAACACACGGCGGCCGCGTTTGACGCCGAAGTCGATTTCCGCTTTAAACGCAATTATCCGCCGCTGATCAATCACGCCAAAGAAACGGCGTTTGCCACGGAAGTCATGCGCGCCGTCGTCGGTCACGACAAGGTTGAAGCGCAAGTCGAACCGACCATGGGCGCCGAAGATTTTGCCTTCATGTTGCAGGCCAAACCCGGTTGCTATGTCTTCATCGGCAACGGCGAAGGCGAACACCGCGACATCGGCCATGGCCTTGGCCCCTGCAATCTGCATAATCCCAGCTACGACTTCAACGACGATTTGCTGCCCATCGGCGCAACGTATTGGGTCAGGCTGGCCGAAAGCTACTTGAAAAAAACAGCGCCGGACGTCATCTGATGACGGTCAGTCCCATTTACCTTCTCAAACAAAGAATCCCATGTCAGACGAAAAAGACCAAAACGCAGCACCGCGCAGCCCTTTCCTCGAAGAAAAGGCGTTTAAATCCCGCACCGTACTGGTGTTTGGCACGATAGATGACAAACTGGCAGCCGACGTCAGCAAACGTCTGATCGCGCTGGCGGCAGACTCCAAAGAGCCGATCACCGTGCTGGTTTCCTCGCCCGGCGGGCATGTGGAATCCGGCGACGTCATCCATGACATCATCAAGTTCATCGATGCACCGGTGAATATGGTCGGCACTGGCTGGGTCGGCAGCGCCGCCGTCAATGTGTTCCTGTCGGTACCAAAAGAACGCCGCGTGACGCTGGCGAATACGCGCTTCCTGATTCATCAACCGAGTGGCGGTTGCGGTGGTCAGGCGACCGACATCGCGATCCAGGCACGCGAAATTGTCAAGGTACGTGAACGCATCGCCGGCCTGATCGCACGCGAATCCGGCCAGTCGCTGGAAAAAGTCACCGCCGACATCGACCGCGACTACTGGATGAGCGCCGAAGAAGCAATGGAATACGGCCTGGTCTCGCGCATCATCGTCAAGCAAAGCGAGCTGTAACAGCGGTCGCCGCCAACGGTAATTCGGTACAGCGGCGGCAAAGCCGTATCAACGGGGAGCGAAATCGCTTCCCGTTTTTTTTGTGCTGAATATCTGTACGTCATTACGGGAAAAATTGAAATTCCCGGGTTATTTACAGATACTCCACCGTGTATATTTTCAACCCGCCACAACTACAAGCGCTTCAGGCTGATTTTTTAAAATTTATTGGGGAGTATATGAATTTCTCACTCCGGAAAACGATAAGCTCATGCGCAAAAAAGCGGCGCAAAGCAGTCGCCGAATAACGCGGATGTCGTGAAGTCTTATTGCAGTGAAAATGTGAGGCGATGCAGCGCTGGCGCGTTCCGGCCAAATGCCATGTCCAGATGAAGACCCTGACTGCCGGAAGTAAAAACAGGGAAAGTCCGTCGCGGACCTTCCCTGCATCAGTCATTACGGTAAAGTCGTTACCACTTTGACGGTGGAATCCACCGCCGATTTATCGATGTAGCCAATGCCGGTAGGATTGGCGGCGATCGCTTTTTTGACTTCAGCGTTTGAACGGTATTCCTTCGGTGCCGCAGCCTTACCTGTAAACACCAGCTTGGACCAGATCGTCTTCACTTCCGACAAATCCTTATCGCAGACACGCTTGTAAAAATCCGCGCGGATCGGCGCATTGTCCGCCTGATCGACAGGTGTGAACATGGACGATTTACCCAGGAAAAACTGCGAAGCCTGCGCTGCCGTCATGGCCGTCGCCGGATTGGCAAGATTCACCACCACCACAATCTCTCCCGCCATCGCCAGCGATGACGCGGACAACAACGCGGCGACCAACGCCAGTTTTTTCATTTTCTTGCTCGTCGAAATCAATAAATTTTCCATCACCGGCTCCTTAGAATACGAAGTCGATGCCGGCAGCAACGACAGTCACTGGTCCCTGGAAGCCAGGTTTCGCATTGATGAAGGTACCTGCGCCGTCAGGTGAAATGCGGTCGATCTGCACTTTCAACGCTGCCGATTTATAGAAATCCCAACGCATGCCTATGCTGTTGCTGGTCTGGATCGGGGAAGCCGAAGCCAGTCCGTTGGCGCCCACGGTATAGGCCAGCAAAGGCCCGGCAGTCGGCGTACCGGCGACGGTGCGCGGACTGTCCTGTGTTGCCGATGCGTGCGTGAAGTAAGGCAGGAAAGCCCCCATGCGATAGCCGAACATGGTGTACCACGATGTGGTGTCGGCAATCGCCAGACTGGCCGATTTACGCTTGCCGTATTCTGCTTGTACGACGATGTTTTTCCAGTCCACGCCCAGGCCCAGCGAAGTAAACGAGGCCTTGGTATCGTTGACGGCAATACTGTTGGCGGCCGATGTAAAACCGTATTTGGAAAGCCCGCTGACCAGGGTGTTCAGGTTGGCCGAATTATCGACCGTCACATTGGTATCGACGCGACCAAAGCGTACCGTGAACGGGCCGTTTTCCAGCACCACATTGATGCTGGACAGTTTGCGGAATTTCGCCGTGTAGTCGGAGCGGCTGTCAGAGTCCGTCACGCCGTAAGACAACTGCGCCGTGACATTGGTATCGCCCACGGCTGTCTGATAAATGCCGTCCACGCCATCCAAGCTTTCCAGAATGACTTGCGAATACATTTCTATCGGCGGACGCAACATCGTGTTGGCGTAACCGACATTGCGGTAATCCGAAATCATGTACACCGGCAAACCCATGCGACCAACACGGACGCTGAGCTGATCCGACACTTTGGCTTTGACGAATGCCCAGGCCAGTTCGGCACCGAATTCATCGGTGACGTTTTTGCGTACCAGACCTTGCCCGGTGAATGACAACCAGTTGTTCACTTTTGCGGTGGCCTGAATGCCGAAGTTGGAATCGACGCCGGTTTTCGCACCAGTCGTCACGCCAGCGAGTTGATTAGGTCGCGCGAATTCGGCATCCGAAGTATTGGAACGGGTCAGCGCCGCTGTGCCGAAACCGCTGACGGTAATGCTCGTGCCATCGTCAGCCCAAGCTGACGAAAATGCCGACGACATTGCCATAATGAGTATAAAAGACTTCAATTTCATGCTATCTCCTTGGAAGTTTTAGAATTTTAACTTTCATTCTCAACGGAAATTTAGAGTAATTTCCCTAGAGAAATACGACAATCCAGACTGAACACCGCCGGGCAAAACCCACGAAAAAACCGCAAAAGCCTGAATTCTTATAGCGATGCGTGAGGTTGACAAAAACCTGACGGCACGATGTTCACGTTATGCCTGTTAATGAAACGGCAGGAGAAATGTCACGATGTCTTGCAATTTCCGTGGCGAAATTAAGACACTTTCGGTGCAGAATAAAAAAAACGGCAAGCAAACAGTGCGTGCCGTTGTCAAACCAGTGCAAAAAAAATCAGAAATCAGCGCTCACCGAAACACTCCAGCTACGTGCTGCCTGATAAGTGTATTGATTGTAGGCATTGCCCTTGCTGTTGACCGATAACGAAGTCACTTCCTGCTTATCAAACAGATTGTTGATGCCGATTTGCGTCTTCAGGTTTTTCAC
>JAGWUK010000089.1 GCA_028868455.1 Burkholderiales bacterium
GCGAAAATGGCGATACTGCGTGCGGTTTTTAAGCCTTATCTGGAAGATGGCAAAGCATTGCCTGTGATCGCGACAGCCACCATTAATTTTTCACTGAACAGCTGAACGCCAGCGTCTTATCCACATTGGCTGCTTTCAGGCCTATTTTTCTACCTAATAAAAATAGGGGAGTATATCACTAGTGTCCCAACGTTTCTCATAGGAGAGACATCTGTTTTGGTTGATTTTCGTCACCGGAGTTTCCCCGCAACGCTAAAGAGGAAGTGACCGTTGATATCTGTTTTGGTTGATTTTCGTCACCGGAGTTTCCCGATGGCGGCGTAAGTAATTGATTTATTGGTGTTGTTTCAAACATGGTGAGACTCAGGATTTGTAGAATTTCGTAAAGGCTGTGAGGCAAATGCAGACGTTTTTTGACGATAGCGATGAGTACGCAAGTACAGACCGCGATCCATATTTGTGTCTTCACGGCATTCTTGCTGGTTCCCAGAAAGGTTTTGATACGCAAATGTTGCTTGATCCACTTGAAGAACAATTCGACTTGCCAACGTTGCTTGTAAAGCGCTGCAATCATCTCGGGTTTGAGAGAGAAATTGTTGGTCAAAAAAGTGATGCGTTCCCCAGCGTCGTCCTTGACGACGATACGACGCAAACTCGCCGTGTAATGCTTGCCTGTGTAGAAGAGTGGAAGCACACCCGTTTGGTCGCAGATAACGTTGCTCGTCGCCCGATCGACTGGCTGCGAGTACCGACGCTTGAACTTGGTATTGCTTTTTGCTCTCGTGACAAAGAAGGCACCCGCCGCATGCAGCCTGTGCAGCCGGGCGAAATCCAGATAGCCGCGATCCATCAGGTAATACGCCCCTGGCTCGATGACCAGATCGTCGAGAATATTGACCTCGTGGGTCTTGCCGTCGGTGATGTGAATGAAACTGGGAATAGAGCCGCGCAGGTCCAGCAACGTATGCAATTTGATAGCCGCTTTGGTAGACCGGAAAGGTGCCCACGGATACACCGACAAACACAGGTCGATGGTCGTGGCATCGAACGCATAGACTGTTGCATCGAGGTCCACGCCAAACGGCTCGCTGGCGTACAACGGGCGCGCCATCGCAATCAGATGTTGCGCCAGATCGGCGTAGATTTGCCAGGGGCGCGTGGCATTTGCATTGGCCAGCGTATTGCGGGAAATCGTCGCACAGCGAAATCCCATGTGGTACAGCCGATGGGCTTGGGCACGCAAATTGACTTCGATATCGCGCAGCGATTCCCGATAGGTCAACTGCGCAAATGCCATGGCGAAGAATTGATCCAGGCAGGAAAAATCCTTGACCTTGTGTTCGCCCCTGTGGGCTGCTACACATCGTCGAAAGGTGGTCAGCGGCAAATACGTCATGACCTGCGAGAAAACAAGTTTGCCCTGATGCATAGGAGCCTTCGGCGGATATCCGCAAAAAGCCCCAATTCTGCACCTCGACGTTCAAATCGAGACCAGATGAAAACATCATTTTATGCAAACAAATCATTGACTTACGAGACTCTGATGTGAAAACGTTGGGACACTAGTGATATAGCAAATGTAAAAAGGTAAATGCGTTCATTTCGTTCAGCATTTAACTCAGGCTACAAGCTGATTCCCCGTCACAGTAATGTCAGGAGATTCCATGCGCATCGCCCAATGTAAAATCCAGCACGTCGATCAGATTGCTGGTGCCAACCTTCCTCCTGAAACGCAACTCTTATTGATTTTTGGCGCACGCAATTTGCTACAACACGACGGCTTGTTTGTGGCATTAAAGCAAGCCTGTCCGGCGGCGCATATTGCCGGTTGCAGTACCGCCGGGGAAATTTGCGGAACAGAAGTCTCAGACAACACGATCGTACTGACTTCAATTTGCTTTACATCGACACAGATCCGACTGGCAACGGTGGCGGTGCCGCAAGCCGCTGATAGCCGACAGGCGGGTCTGACGCTTTCTGCACAATTACAGGCGCCGCATTTGCGGCACATTCTGGTGTTTTCGGATGGGATGGGCGTGAATGGCAGTGAACTGGTACAAGGGCTGCGTGAGCGCTTGCCAGCTAATGTTAACGTGACCGGAGGCCTGGCTGGCGACGGTGCTGATTTTCAAGAAACCGTGGTTCTGGGCGATGGTCCAGCCAGAGCCGGGCAAATCGTTGGCGTAGGATTTTATGGTGAAGAGCTGCATATTGGCTATGGTTCGGTGGGGGGCTGGGATGTCTTCGGGCCAGAGCGCATGATCACGCGCTCGGAGGGCAATGTCCTGTATGAACTCGACGGTGAATCTGCGCTGGCACTGTACAAAACCTATCTAGGCAAACACGCGCAAGAATTGCCGTCATCCGGACTGCTATTCCCATTGGCGCTGAGATTGCCGGACGCAGAAACTCCCGTGGTTCGTACCATACTCGGCGTCGATGAAGCGCAGCAGAGCATGACCTTTGCCGGCGCCATGCCAGAGGGATGTATGGCGCAACTGATGAAAGCTAATTTCAACCGGCTGGTAGATGGCGCTATCGGTGCCGCCGAAGTGAATCGCCAGCAATTGGGTGAGCACAAGGCCGAGTTGGCTGTGCTTATCAGTTGCATCGGTCGCAAGCTGGTTTTGCGACAAAGAATTGAAGAGGAGACGGAAGGTGTAGCCGATATTCTGGGCACGCAGGCCGTACTAACCGGTTTTTATTCCTACGGTGAGCTGGCGCCACATGGCGCGCAGACACGTTGCGAGTTACATAATCAGACGATGACAGTGACAACTTTCAGCGAGAAATGAGTCATGCATCCTTTACTTGCTCGACAACTAAAGAAATATTGTCCCGATGGGCGCGCCGCTGATCTGGACGGATTGAGTGCCGCGGTGGATGCTGCCTACGCCAGTTTCGAAAGTGACCGTTCGCTGATAGAACATTCCCTTGAAACCATGTCGAGCGAGCTTGGGCAACGCAATCGTGAACTGGCAAAACAGTTGCAGGAGAAGCAGCGCGTCATGGATCAGCTCAGCAGCATTAACACAGAGTTACTGGATCTGAATCACAAACTGGAAACAGCGCAAACGCAATTACTGCAGGCAGACAAAATGGCGTCCATAGGGCAACTGGCGGCAGGTGTTGCGCATGAAATCAATAATCCGGTAGCTTTCGTGCATTCCAATATCGGTACGCTGGAAATGTATCTGAAACAGATTTTCCAGATCGCCGACGCCTATATCGCTCAAGAGCAATTCCTTCCCGCAGAAGTGGTGCGGCAGTTAAACGAACTCAGGGACAAGCTCGAGTACGACTATATTGTCGGCGACATGGCCGATTTAATGAAAGAGTCAAAAGACGGGCTAGAGCGAGTCAAAAAGATTGTGCAGGAATTGAAGGACTTTTCCCGCGTCGATCAATCGGAATGGGATTTACTGGACATCACGGATGGTATCAACAGTACGCTGAGCCTGGTCAGGCATGAGTTGCAAAGCCGGGCAGACATTGTTTGTGAGCTATCCGCTTTGCCCCCGATCGAGTGCGTCTTGTCGCAACTCAATCAGGTATTTATGAACTTGCTGATCAACGCTGCGCACGCCATCAAGCAACACGGCACCATTACGATACGTACTGGCATGCAAGGAGACGATCATGTCTGGGTGAGTATCGGCGATACAGGCGAAGGGATACCGCCAGAAAATCTGTCGCGCATTTTTGACGCATTTTTTACCACCAAACCGGTAGGAAAAGGCACGGGACTCGGCCTTTCCTTATCATATGGGATCATCAAGCGGCATCACGGGCGGATTGACGTCAGCAGTCAGATGGGCAGCGGCACGACATTTACGATTACTTTACCGGTGCAGCAACCTCCTGCAAACGCGGCAGAATCGGATGCCCTGAAAAATGCTGCGAATCAGTCTTAACGATCCGCAAACATTGCCTTAATAATCCAGGTCGACAATTTTTTGCGGCAAGTCCTCTGCGGAGTTCAGACCCAGAACGCGCGTTAGCGTCTGCGCGATGACGTTGACATCATTGTCGAAGGAACCATGAGAAACCGGAATGCTGCGTTTGCCGCAATTGACGGTTTTATCGTTAATGATATGCAATGTCGCCGCCTGTTTACTTGTCAGCCCTATGCCATTGGCAGCGAAACCGGAGGGGACGGTTGTGCCCCAGTAAAACTGATTCCAGTCTTCCAGCGTGGCAATACTTGCCTGATTCCATTGGCCATCGGCCGACGATTTATTGGCAAAGCGTTCCGCATCAAAGCTTGCAGCCATGCCGAGCAAAGGTGTTTTGTGCTGGATTTCAAAGGCACGGGCGACCAGATACAGCAGGGATTTTTGATAAATGCCGGCGACGTTGTCATCCAGTTCGCGGTCATCCGACATCAGGTGAATATGAAATTGCTCGCGCGCCAGACTGCGCTTGGCGATTGCCGGGCGGTATTTTTTGTTCGCAAAATCGATGGTGCAGGCAGGTGCAAACAGATTGCATGTGCTGATTTTCAGCTTCCGCGCGGTCAGCAGTTCCAGCAAATGTCCATGCACGATAGAACCCGCCGAATGCCCAAGCAGATGAATTTCCAGATTGTCTTCACCGAGATCAAGTGCCAGTTGTTTCAATCGCTGTGCCATGATGAACAGGCCGCGCGGCGGATCGCCGTCAAGTGCCGCCTGCTCGGCATTTTGCTTCATTTGTACCCATTGACCTTTGCCGCCGACGGTGGATGCGACTGCTTCTACCGTCCGGTCGGCAACTTCTGTCGCCGCATTCTTGAGCGCGTCAAACCAGCCGCGATCTTGATCTTTGCCGGGCAACGCGTCTTTCACTTTATCCGCAATGATATCGATCAGGGTTTCGCCAAGGCCGGTTTTCCAGGTAATGAATACCGGATAGACGCCATTAGCTAAAAAGTACGGCGCCATCGCTGCCACGCGTTTGAGCGAATCTTCTTCTGAGTTCAGACCGCCATGGGCATATAAAGCCAGCTTGAGTTTGCCGTTGAGCCCGCTCTGTCTGGCAAGCCAGTTTTTGGGTGCATTGAGTACTACCTCGTCGACGGTCGCAATAGCATTTTCGACATGAACCAGACGCTGTATCAATCCGCCATCGTTGCCCATGACGACAGTTAAGCCGTAAGCCTGATCTGTTGTCAGTCTGGGCAATCCATCCGTTTTCGGCGACATGTTTCCCGCTGCAGAGAGCAGGAAGCCGGTGGCGCGATAAGCAGGTGCCGTGGAAATTGAAGACAGTCTGGCGTGAGCTTCCAGATTGTGATTGTGATTAGGACGATTCCGCGTGGCCAGCGCACCGTGCGAGACGGGCACTCCGAGCGATACGGTCCAGGCGTCGCTGCCATTGCTGCACCAGTCCTCGTAAGTCAGTATGGCAAATCCCTCAAAGCCCCAATCGCGGCCCCAGGAATTCTGTACGATAAATCCCTCGTCGGTATAGCCTATCAGGGCGAAAGCATGTCCCCCCGTCATATCTTGTTGTTGCTCGATCAGTGGAATCTGCTCCAGATTACTGAGCTTCGCTGTTTTTTTTGTTCCTTTGCCTTTCTTCCTTGGCGACAAATTCCAGCCAGAATGCAGATTTGCTGAGACATACAGGGCGCCAATTTCCAGTATTGCTGCCTGCATATCGGTCACCGATGCCTTGTCTACGCGGTAGTACACGCCGAGTGGACGGGTTACGGCGTCTTCAGCCCAATGACCTTTGGGTGCTTCGAATGCAGGGACGGAACCGTCGGCAGCGACGGTGTAGGGCCACAGATCGCGGTTACAGACGCCGTGCTTGTGCCAGCCTTTCAGCGCACCGCGGCAACTGGAACCTTCATAATCTTCACCAGCCCATTCATCATAAAATTTGGCCAGGTGATACAGCATGCGCGGACTGGTTTGTTTGATTTTTTGCGTCCTGCGCCAAAGCAGATAGTTGATGACCGCTGCCAGCCCGAAACCGGTACAGGCGCCATCGGCACCCTGATCGAGGATCAGATCTGCCGCCAGATAGTCGGAGAAATGGCGCTTGATATCTTCAATACTGGGGAAACTGGGAGGCAAATTGCATACGCGTGGCGTAAAAATTCTGTCTCTGAAATCCAGCCGGTCTGGCCGTGCATCCAACGCCAGTTTGTTGCCTTGAAAGGTGATGCTGGTAGAAGGCATGCTGACCTCCGTTTAAGATAAATTGCTTACGTGAAGGGGCGTGGACGTGCGCATGATCTTGTTGCTGGCGTTTCGTCGGCAAACTATATTGCCGGTAGTGATGTTTCCTGCCGGATCAGTTTTGCGTTCGTCCTGATACAAATATTGCTTGTTTTATTTGCAATTCAAGTGTCTCAAGTTTTGGTGTCATTAGCAACAAAAAAGATGCCGGGCACAGTGCGGAAGGATGGGTGTTGTTGTATTGATGAAAATGGACATGCGCTGGCAGTGCAGCGCATGTCCATCTCTGGTATTGCTCGCGACGAGCATACCAGGCTGTGGGATTACTTCTTGGCAGGTTCTGCTGTAGCTGAGGCTGGTGCAGAAGATGCCGGTGCGGATGCCGTTTCACTGGCGGCGCTGGCCGATGCTGCTGCTGGTGCGGCAGGCGCAGCTGGAGCAGCCGCGACGATGTCGATCTTGGCTTTGGCTTTCATGTCATCCAGCATTTTTTTCAGATTTTGCTGTTGCAATTGCTGTGTCAGACCGGCTTTGACTTCTTCCAGAGGAGGAACTGTGACCGGACGGGTATCGTCAAGCAAAATGACGTGGTAGCCGAATTGCGATTTCACTGGCTCTTCGGTGAACTTACCTTTTTCCAGTTTGGCAACCGCTGCGCCGAATTCCGGCACCATGCTGCGCGCATCGAACCAGCCGAGGTCGCCGCCTTTATCTTTGGAACCAGGATCCTTCGATTTGGCTTTGGCTAAAGCATCAAATGCTTTGACGTTTTTGTTCAGCTTGGCAATGATGTCTTTGGCTTCGTCTTCTTTTTCTACCAGGATATGACGTGCCTTGAATTGATTGCCACCGGATTGTGCCTTGAATTTATCGTATTCGGCTTTCAGCGCGTCGTCGCTGACGGTTGCCGTTTTCAGATAATCTTTGACAAACGCGTTAGCCAGGATGGATTGACGTGTCATGTCCATTTGCTGCGCGATTTCCGGCGTTTTATCCAAACCTTTTTTGACAGCTTCTTGCGCAACCAGCATTTGCATGGCCAGATTATCGATCACCATTTTGCGGGTTTCGGCATTGTCAGGCATGCCTTGAGCAGCTTGCTGCTGCATGATCATGTCCAGCTGTTTTTTGCTGATCGGCGCGCCGTCAACAGTTGCTGCGACCGGCCCGTTGTCCGCTGCAACGCTGGCTACTGCAGGAGCAGACGCCGATTTTGACGCGTCTTTATCATTACAAGCGCTCAGCGCAAACAGCGCAATCGCACTACCCAGAACAACGCGGGATTTGATCAACATACATTCTTCCTTCTAAGGTTGGCTGACTTGGCAGCATAAACATTGCCGCAGGCACTTTGTAATGCGCGCGGCTAAATTAAAGCGACGCTGAATTCTACTCGTGATTCTCTTTTCTTAAACGTAAATTCACTTTTCGTTACCGTTTTCAGGCCGAAAACTGGTACCGCGGAACGCAAACTCACTCCGCACGGGTCCGGCCAGAGTGGTGGGCACCGACATTGCATTAAATTCAATTGATCTGCGGAATAGGACTTACGCAAAATTGTTCCAGCAAAGCATAGCGACGAAGGCAGTACACATCGTACGACGAGGAGCTATAACGCCGCTGGGGTGATTTTGCGTAAGTCCTACGGAACAAATTGACAGCGTTTTGCTCCAACGACATTAACAAAATAACTTACCTGTGGCAGATACCTGAGTTTCTATTTTTTGCTGACTCGCCAACTGGAGACCATCACGATGCGAATAGTCCAAGCAGTATTCGGTTCACTTTTGATAGCGGCGGCACTTCCGCCCACTGTGGCGCTGGCTGCGGCAAACCTTCACCAGGAAGAACGCGTCGATCTGCGTCTGATTACTGCATTGCGCGATGAGGCATTAAACCGTTCTCAGGCGCAAAAAACCTTGGGCGTGCTGACGGACGAAATCGGACCGCGCCTGACCGGATCGCCTGCTTTTCGACATGCTGCGGAATGGACACAATCACAACTGAGCAGCTGGGGTTTGCAAAACGTGCATGCCGAGAGCTTTGCACCGTTTGGACGGAGCTGGACATTCGACAAAGCCAGCTTGCGCATGGTGGCGCCTTTGCCGCTGGATATTGTCGCGATTCCCAAGGCATGGACTTCTGGTACGCATGGTGTGCAACGCGGCAAGCTGGTTTTTGCGAAGTTGAGTAGCGACGAAGAGCTCGCCAAGTGGAAGGGAAAATTGGCCGGACGCATCGTTTTATTGGATGAGCCAGCAGTTATCGCACCGCATTTGAAAGGCGATGCCAGCCGTTACTCCGAGCAGGAACTCAGTGATTTGACCAAAATGGATCTCGGCGAAGCGCAGTCTCGTCACGGCGATATCGCGGCCTATCTCAAGAAACTGGCGTTCCGGAAAAAATTGCTGGGTTTTCTGAGCGAAGAAAAAGTATTGGCGGTTCTCAATCGCACGCGTGGTGAAGATGGCACGATTTTTGTGCAGGATGGTGGTTCCTACAAGAAGGGCGATCCTGAAAGTCCGCCGGATCTGGTCGTCATGACCGAGACCTATGATCGCCTGTATCGTCTGGTCGAAAAGAAAAAGGATGTTGAACTTGACGTGGATGTCAAAGCGGATTTCGGTAACGAAGACCCGCAAG
>JAGWUK010000827.1 GCA_028868455.1 Burkholderiales bacterium
TCCTTCAAACAGAACTTTTTTTATGCCTCGGGTGACTGGACTGTGAGGATCATCTTCCGTTTCACACTTAGCATGATGCTTACGATGAATTGCTGCCCATTCTTTTGTGACTTGCCCCGTAGTCAACCATAACCAAAACCTAAAAAAATGGCTTGGCAATGCGTGTAACTCCAGCGCCCGATGTGCCTGACACCGATGAAGAAATATCGTTACGCTGGCTATCGTTATATGTGTAACGACCATCGTAAAAATAAAAATTTCCCAACCACTGGCACGCGTTATACCATTGGACAAAAAATCAACAACTGCTTCAATAAAAGTGCTCAAAATTACATGTACTCCGTCGTTAATGCGCGCATCTTAGCCTATTTAAAAATCTGCCCGCTAATTTTCAAATCTATATTCTGCGCATTGTACGCTGTTTTAGAAAAATCATTCCAATATATCTTCAAAGCATTATTTCAATTGGTCCGCGTGGCTTTGGTTAATCAACGTTACTACCCTTTGGGCATACGGCAAATTAATTTTACGTTCCTGAATTGTCTTCCATAGCATCCTATTTACTTCAGAAAGTACATTTGAGCGACCATTTTCGGGGTCCGTAATCCAGAATCCAATCCTTAACTCCAGCCCATCCGCACCAAATTTCATTAAATATGCTGAGGGAGAAGGAGACATAGCAACTCTGGGAACAGATGCTACGACCTCAATTAGGATTGGCAACAATGCTTCCAGATCCGTTTGATATGCAACGGTCATGTCGGTGAACATGGCAATTGTTCTATCTGTCAACGAGAAATTTTGTACCGGTGCCGTCATCAACATTTCATTTGGAATGATGGACTCGGCGCCATCTGCACCAAGCAATACGGTATACCGGGTATTGATCTGGGTTACTTTACCGCTGAATTTGTCAACGGATATCACGTCACCTATGGACATGCTCCGATCCAGCAAAATAATAAATCCCGAAACGTAGCTGCTGGTAATTTTCTGTAAGCCAAAGCCTAACCCAACGCCTAATGCACCACCAAAAACCGATAAGACAGTCAAGTCAATGCCGACAATCGACAGGCTGATCAAAACAGCAATTAGAATCAAAACTGCCCGCCCTAGCCTGGACAGGACCACTTTAAGTGAAGGGTGTACGTTTGGAAGTAACATTAACCGTGCTTCCAAAGCAGCACTACCCCACATCGCGACGACGAGTGTAATGACGACAGTGGTAAATGCCTGCACTATTGTCAGGATCGAAATCTTATTGTGCCCCAAAGGTAAAACAGTCTCATCCAAAAAGCTCAGCAAATCACGCGACATGCCAGTGAAATGCAGTACAACTCCCAACCAGACCAATCCAGCAAATAATTTTTCGAATACGGCAAGAAAACTACCTATATTGCCATCGCGAGCAAATGTCTGTCGCACAATATAGAAGCCAAAGCGTATCAGCGCTAGCGACCCGATAATTGGAAATAACAGACTAAGCAAATGTGTATGTTGCCATTTACCAAGAATGGCTTTTCCAATCAACATGAAAGCAAGTGCCAACGCCGGAGAAAGTACCCTTGAAAAACTTTCTACGCCTAGCTTCATCACACCAGAATCAGATTCGTTATGTGAAAACGTACGTTTTAAGAATCTGGCCAAATACCAGGCCATCGAGATACATAAAGCAACGGTCCCTA
>JAGWUK010000090.1 GCA_028868455.1 Burkholderiales bacterium
CACAGAAACCAAGGAAGTCATCGTCGCCGAAGAAGACGACAATTCAGAATTACTGAAATCACTTGGCATGTAAAGTGAAACCGGCGGCGCTTAGCGATAAGCGTCGCCAGTACCTGGTTCCGCAATGCTGAATTTTCGCTCATCGCCCCGAAGGCTGAAACGCAGGTTTCAGCCTTTTTCCATCAGACCTGCCATCAGTTTTTCTCAGGCAAGCCCTTCAACAAAGTCCAGACCATCGAGCCCAGCAGCGCCAACACCAACGCTAGTGCGGCCCAAAGCCAATTGCGATGACCGCCGTTAGTAACCGTTTCAGCGGCCTTCTTTTGCGCGACTTGCTGCACGGAATCGATTGGCGCAGCAACCGGAATCAGCACGCTCGCTTTTGCGGCAGCATGCAGAAGTTGGTGATGCGTATCCTCGGGTAGCAAAACTGATAAGGGTAACGGTTCCCCGCCTTGCTGGTCTATGCCCCATTCCAGAAAATACGGCGCCGGGCCATGCGCCAGAAATACTAATTTCCGCGGCAGTGTCGCAATCTGTATCGTCGGTGGCAATTTCCCCAACGCGTAAATAGGGCTTTTGCTTTGCAAACGTAAGCGGGTGTAGGTTCCGCCATCCAAAGTCAAATCCGCGGAAGTGGCTTCCCCTTCCGGTAAACTGAGACGGTAAACAACAGGTTCAGCCAAAACAAGCTCTGTCGGCACCTCACCAGCTGCCAGTCTCTTTTGATGACGCAACAAATACAAAGGATTGTGATGCAGTTCGTTGACATAGTGCGCGGTTGGCAGCACACCGAGTATGCGTACGCTGGCCAGCGCATTCACTTCACTGAGTTGTATCCGCAATCCGTCCAATGGTGTACGCGCTGGCAGATTGTAGTCGCACACATCTGCAGTGCAGTTCGCAGCATGCAGCGGCGCGCTCCACTCCAACGGCGTTGTTGCTTCGGTTTGTTGCACACTGTCTACCCAAATACCGTCGATGCGCGGTGCCTGCGCTGGTCTGCTCCAGCGCAAGCGCAGATAACGGGTATGTATCTGGTTTAATGGCACCTCCAATTTACTGAGTGCCGTTCCCTGATGCCGGAGTTGCACCAGCTGCTCACTACCTGACACCAATTGCCATTGGTGCAAATCGTCGCTACTTTCCAGACTGAATGCAAATATGCCGTCGGCATCAGACGCCAATGCAAAACGCGCCTGTAACAGATTGCCTGTGATTTGACTGACATCGATAATCCAGGCAGGCACGGCATTTTGAGCATGTTCTGTTTGCGTCGAAACAGCGCTCAAAGAACCATCTGCATTGGCTTTGATCGTCAGCACACTGTTTTTTTGAATATCGGCGACAGGAAAAAATGACACGGCGCCAGAGGTCAATGCCCCCTCTTTCACCTCACTGTCGCCCCAGGCATATGCTAAAAAATCCCCTGTCGCATTCCTGATGCGAATATCTCGCAAATCGCCGTACTTCGCCGCGCCATAGATAGCCTGCGGCAGATTCAGCCTGAAATACGGCCCGACATCATCATGGAGTTGAATCGCTGTTTTCTGTACTGCCGCACCAGAAGCCGCGCAACAAAGCAACCCCAGCATTGAAATCAACGCCCTTCTCATTACGACTCTCCTTGCTGCTCACGCTCATCGCGCTCATCAGTCTGCCCCTGTATGGTCAGGCGTGCCGGAACTGGCGCAAAATAACCGACGATCAATAACAAGACGCCGACGGCAATAAACGAAACAATACGATATAAACCACCCTGATCTGCCAATTCAATCAGGAATAGTTTCAGCACCACGACCGCGAGCAAACCTGCACCAACGATCCATAGCTGCCGCCAGACTCGGCGATTGCCGATCAGCATGGTTGCGACCCCGCAAATTGCCCATGCAATAGAAACGGCTGCCTGTGCCAGACGCGACGCAAACAAGGCATCCATATCCCAGGCGACGCCCGCAAAATGATGGCAACTCCGTAATACGGCACCGGTCAGTAATGCCAGCGCACTTGCGCCCGCCAAGATTGCCACGGCGTGTGATGGCAAGCGCCAACGCGACAACTCGGGCAAAGAACGCCACCAGATAATCAAAGCACTCAGTACCAGCCACTGCGCCAACTCCAGGGGATTCAACAGCGGCAGATATGGCAACGGTGCTGCGTTACCAGCGCTGAAGATATTTGTTAGCCAGATCCAGACCAGTAAATAGGCCGCAACGGGCACACAAGCCAGTTCCACATATGCCTGCCGATAAGTATTCAAAGGCCAGCGCTGTGCAATTCTTTTTCCCCCGATACACCAGAAAACAATCGCAGGCACCAATACCCATCCCAGTAAAGACCAGCTTGACCAGATGTCGCCAGCCGCGCCCAGCCTTGCTTGCCCTTCACGTGCAGCCTGCAGCAGAAAGAACCAGAAACCGGCAACATGCAATCCCGCCAGCCGTGGCAGCCAGGCAGGCGCTTTTTCCAGCCAGCGCAGTTGCCACCGCAATATTCCCAAATGCCAGACCAGCGCCAGCGGCCATGCCAGCCAACCCAAAGCAGACGAAGGTAAATAAGTCTCTGGAGCCGCCAGCGCACCAAGCAAAGCGCAGGCTATCAACAATGGCAAAGTTATCATGGTGCTGATCGCCGATTGCCTCCAGTTGCGCCATGTTGCAAGACCATATAGCAGCACCGCACTGGCCACACTGATCAGTACACCAGCGGAAGGGACATAGCTCACTTGCCCAGCCTGTTCTAAGGCATAGATCGATTCCGAGAACCAGGCATCCAGCCACCAGGCAATACCCCACAGAAGCGGAATCCATGCCAGCAAACGGTTTTCGCTCCATAAGTTCAACCAGTTTTTGACAGCCATATTGCTTGCCAATGCCGGGGCGCTCTCCGCACCAGTGGCGTCCGGCAAATCTGTTCTGGCCTGCAGCGCACGTACGGCTTCCGCCCGTATCCAGTCAGCAGACAGTAGTGCCGCGAATGCCAAAGCCAGTGGTACATAGAATCCAATATGCGCAAATGATGCCGCGCCAGCCGAAGATGGCAGCAGTACAAACAACAGTGCTGAAATCAACTGAATTTGCCCAGCCAACAGTGCCAGGGCATTGTGTGACATGCGCAAGGCGACCCACAACAAAAGGCAGGAACTCAAAGGCCAGACCAGTGCCGCTTGTTGCCAATCCAGGCCGAACAGCATCGCAAGATGCAGCAAGACACATCCACTGACGACAGCAAGCTGATTTTCGCCCGACCACGAAGCTGGCAAGCCCTGCGCCATAGCCTGCCGTTTGCGCGCCAGCATAGCCTGCCCGGCGCGCAACAAAATACTGCCGGCAATGACGATCGCAGCCAGCATTCCTTTCCAGCCATCTGCCAACGCTGCATGGCTATCGGCTGAGGTTTCCAGATGCAAAGTGACCACAAACGCCGCCAATGCCACAGCTTGCAATACCGATGCGATCCGATTGAATACCGGCAGAGCAAAACGTTGTGCCGCCACAGCGACAACTAAGGCCAGCACTGCATCTGCCGCTGCAGCAAATTGCGGCGTCAGCCAAAGCCAGGGCAATAATCCCAGCGACGCCATTGCCAGCCACGGCAATAGCCGCCCAGGCACAGCCTCCCAATGTGCCACATCACCAATATTGCGACGATGCCAATGCCACACGGTCAGTGCGCTGGCCGCCAACAATACCGGCCCCAAAGATGGCCCATGCACCAGATTGCCATCGGTTACGACATCGATATGCAAGCTTTGCAATAACTTGCAGGTCGCCCCTGCCAGCACCGCATAGGCCGCACCACGCGCATACGGTCTTTGCTGCCTGGTACCAAGCCAATACATGCCCGCACCTTCAACCGCCCAGGCTGCGCCTGTCCAGGCACCTTCCAGGCCCAGTGGAATCGCCATTGTGCCAAAAATACCGGCAACAATCGCATAGGCTTCTGCCAGCAAATGCAAACCGTGCTTCTCACGGGAAAATACCAGGCGAGCGAGAAGCAAATAAAAAAACCCGACCGCTATGGCAGAAAAAGCCGCACCGAACTCAGTATGCCGTACCAGCAGATATTGCAAGCCAAAGGCCGTAATGGGGTTGCCGAATGTCAGCGCGCTATCGACCCGGCCGACGCGTTTCAAGGCAGACAAGGGACTTTCATCACTTGTCGCTTCTTGCAATGTTCTGCGGGCAAACAATAGTCCGATCAGCGCGAACAAGACGAAGAAAAAAATCAGGAACGCTTGTGCAACACCGTACTGATCGTCAGTGTAATAACGCTGCGCCCATCCGGTAACCAGCGTGAATGTGCCAACGAAACCGATCAGATTCAATACCCGCCAGGCGTTAAACCATGCAACCAGAAAGATACCGATATCCAGCACAGCCAGATAGGTAAACAATGCCAACGGACGGTTTTCTCCGGTTGATGCCAGTATCGGCGTAGCAAATCCTTCCAGCGCGGCAACAATCGCCAACATCGGCGCATTTTGCAGCACGGCCAATGCAGCACTCAATACCGACACGGCCAGCATAAAACCGAATCCAGCGCCCGGCGTGATCAGATCGTGCAACTTCATCGCCGACAAGGTCGTCAGGTAAAAAACGCCTATGGCCATTCCTTGCAAAATCAACGCGTAGTCGCGCCGGCGCTGACGCAAGAACCATCCTAGTGCCAATAAGCCAGCGCCAGTGCAGGCCACACCGGCATACCGCAACTCAATCGGCACCGTCACACGTTCTGCCGTATAACGTAATAGAAACGCCAGCCCCAGGAAAAGTATCAATACACCGACTTTGACCAGCGCATTGCCACCAAAAATCAAGTTAGCCAAAGGTGCCGGCAATCGTTCTCTCAACGGCCGCACTGGCGCAATCGCAGGCCGGGGTTGCGCAGGTGTGGCCAAAGTACGCAATTCGACGTCCGTCTTTGTGGTAATGAATTGCGGCTCTTCCGGCAACGGTGCTGTACTCAATATGGCATCTGCCATCGGGATCGAGGCCGGTGAAGGTTCTTGCTGAATGCTTTCTTTATTGGAAGGCAATTCCGGCGCAACTGACAATATCTGAGCAGATGCGTCTGGCATTTTGATGGACAACGCAGCAACTGACGCTGCCGCTGCCGACGCAGACGGAATCTGTGCTGCATTTTCAGCGATGAATCCGTGGTTGGCGATGTCGGCGTCTTTGTCATCCACCGTCGCTACCGTCACAACTTGCTCTGCGGCGGGCGTCGCATCAGACGTTGTTTCTGCTTTCAGTGCAGCAAGTTCGCTTTCCAGCGTTTGCACTCTCGATTCCAGCAGGGTAAGTTTTCGGGTGAGAATCGTCAGCCTGTCACTGAGCGGCAGCTCCGGCTTTCTTACGGTAGAGGGCACTGCTTGCTTGACAGAATTGCCGCCGGTTTTCGCCTCGCGCGACACTTTCCAGCGATGTCCAAGGTAACTTCCTAGCAGTGTCAACACAATGACCGCTGCAATCGACTCCAATGCGCTGCCAATCAAGAAGCCGATGATTCCACCAAACAACCACATAATCTTTCCTTATTCTTTTAGACGGCAAGTATGCCGCCGTCAGACTCTAAGGAAAATTTCAAAAACTTGCAATAAAGATAGCGGAAAGAAGGAATAAAATTGTAAGCAGATTTAAATATTGCCCTGCCCTGCAAGGCTTATGCTATAAGGCCTGCAGAGCATCCAGTCTGGAAAGCCGCATGCAGACTGCGCTCCAGGCTGGCCATTTTTTCAAATTTTTATTGCGATTGCTTACGCGCCAGGGCTTCATCCAATTGCTGGATGTGGACGCGGCGCTGCAAGGCTTTGGCCTCTGTCGCGATTCTGTGCAAAATATCAAGCGAGGCACGACGCTCTACACGCACATCGCTGAGACAGGAATTGACGAAAAATTTCTGATGACAAGCAGACTCTGCCTGCGTTACCCAAGCCTGAAGACGAAGTTGCGCTGCATCGCTTTCCTGTAACGCCATTGCCGCTGCCTCCGGCGTCACTATTGCATTTGGCGCATATTGGGCGTCCAGACGTTTTGTCAGACTGACGATGGAAGTCAATTCATCATTGACGTCACTGGCGAAGGCGGGATAAATCAACAGCAGCGACAACAGGCAAGTAAGTGCAGGTCGGATTAAAAAAATGTTCATCAGGCAATCGCATCCGCAATATGACGTTGATCGGCTTCCATATATTCTTTCGACTGCATTTCAACAATACGTGACACCGTACGATGAAATTCATTCGACAAAGTTCCGACGGTGTATAACTCTTCTGGTGGTACTTCCGCAGACATGATGAGCTTGACCTTGTTGTCGTAAAAAACGTCGATCAGCCAGGTAAACCGTCGCGCTTCTGATGACATGGACGCCGACATGCAAGGGATGGATGAAAGTATCACTGTATGAAAACGACTGGCAATTTCAAGATAATCATTCTGCGAACGCGGGCCACCACATAAAGTAGCAAAATCAAACCAGATAACGCTACCTGCACGACGTAACGCCTTCAGGTTCCGTCCTTCGATGTCAATATGCGGATCTTCATCATTCGTTTCAGCAATGCGCGCAAAAGTGTCCCTCAAAGCCTTGTCCGTCGCTGCATTCAGAGGTGTCAGGTAGGCCTGCACCTGTTCCAAAGCACGTTGCCGATAATCATTGCCGGAATCAACGTTCAAGACATCCAGCTTGCTTTTGAGCAGCGCAATGGTAGGCAACATGCGATCCCGATGCAATCCGTCCGGATACAAGGTATCCGGTTGATAATTCGACGTCATGACAAACGACACGCCATTATCGAATAAGGCGTTGAGCAAGTTATACAACAGCATGGCATCAGCCACATCAGAGACGTGGAACTCATCGAAGCAGATCAGGCGGTATTTTTTAGCCACTCTGCGCGCCACTTCATCAAGCGGATCGGCAACCCCCTTGAGCTCGTCTAATTGCCGATGCACAGCACGCATGAATTCATGAAAGTGCAGGCGCGTCTTGCGCACCACCGGCACGACCGAATAAAAACTATCCATCAGAAAGGACTTCCCCCTGCCGACGCCGCCCCACATGTAGACACCGCGCGGCACATCTGGTCGCGTAATAATGCGTGTGAATTTATTGGCGCGCTTACCTTTGTAGGCGACCCATTCTTCATAAGCTCGCTGCAAACGGTCAACCGCCCGTTTTTGCGCTTCGTCCGCCTGAAATCCGCGTTGCGTCAATGCTTCCTGATAAAACTCTTGAACATTCATGATGAACTGAAATCGCTAATACAGAGCTGACAAAAAAACGCTACCTGACGTCATTGAAATGCGTACCGGATTTTTGTCAACACTGTGTTTACCTGTCTGACGTGAGCAAGAATCACGAATGGATCCGGAGCTGTGTCAAATGGCAAAACTAAAAAATATCCCGCTATTTCAGCGCACAGACTCTGCAGAAAATAGCGGGATCAAGGACTATCTATTTCTTGCGTATGCCTTCAGATAAAGACGGCATACGCGGGCGAAACACTTACGCCAGATCAGAAATTCAGCGAACGCTTATCGACTGCCAACGCAGCTTCTTTGGTCGCTTCCGACAAAGAAGGATGTGCATGGCAAATGCGCGCGATGTCTTCGGACGATGCACGGAATTCCATCGCCACAACAGCTTCGGAAATCAGCTCGGAAGCCATAGGGCCAACGATATGCACGCCCAGAATTTCATCCGTTGTTGCGTCAGCCAGGAACTTCACCATACCGGACGTATCACCCAAAGCACGCGCACGGCCATTCGCCATGAATGGGAAAGTACCCGCTTTGTAGGCAACGCCATCGGCTTTTAACTGTTGCTCAGTGCGACCTACCCAAGCAATTTCCGGTGAAGTGTAGATCACCCAAGGAATCGTATTGAAATTGACATGCCCATGCTGACCAGCGATGCGCTCTGCCACCGCAACACCCTCTTCTTCCGCTTTGTGCGCCAGCATTGGACCGCGTACTACGTCGCCCACCGCCCAGACATTTGGCAAATTTGTTTTGCAATCACCATCCACTGCGATGAAGCCACGTTCATCCAGCGCCAACCCTACACCTTCAGCGTTCAAACCATTGGTGTTCGGAGTGCGGCCGATAGAAATGATCAATTTATCGAATACTGCCTTATGCTCAACACCTTTGTCGTCAGCGTAGTTGACAGTCACATCCTTGCCATCATTAACGATTTCGCCAATTTTCACGCCGAGACTGATTTTCAATCCTTGTTTGTCGAACAGTTTTTTCGCTTCTTTCGCAATTTGTTCATCCACTGCGCCAAGGAAGCTTGGCAATGCTTCGAGTACGGTAACTTCAGCACCGAGACGACGCCAGACGCTGCCCATTTCCAGCCCAATAACACCTGCGCCAATCACGCCAAGCTTTTTCGGCACTTCAGCAATATTCAAAGCACCTTCATTCGACAAAACCGTTTTCTCGTCAAACGCTGCGCCTGGCAGAGCACGTGCATTGGAGCCAGTAGCAACAATGATGTGTTTACCGGTGATTGTCTCTTCCGATTTGCCCGCAACCTTGATTTCGTAACCGGCTGCGTCAGCTTTGACGAACGAACCGTGGCCATGGAAGAAAGTAACTTTATTCTTTTTGAACAAGAACAAAATACCGTCATTATTTTGCTTAACGATGGTGTTCTTGCGTCCCAACATTTTTGCAACATCCATGCCCAGACCGGACACTGAAATGCCGTGGTCGGCAAACGCGTGACCAGCATGCTCAAAATGCTCAGAAGATTGCAACAGCGCCTTGGAAGGA
>JAGWUK010000828.1 GCA_028868455.1 Burkholderiales bacterium
TCCAGCTTCAGCGCCTGCCCCTGATGATCCAGACCAGCGAGAGAAACAAACATGCCACCCTTATCGCTGACAAGCACTTCCAGCCATTGACTCAGCGCATGCAAAGGCTGCACCAAAGGCCGCAGACTCGATAACAAACCAGCGCGCACCAGATGCGCCGCACCCCAGACAAACAAATGCCCTGGACTACCGGCAAACCCGGCATGAAACGTCACTGTTTGCACGCCCGCATAACGCGCCGGAAACAGCGCCAGATCAGGCACATCGCAGGCTCCCAGAAATCGCGTACCGACTGGCGCCGGAAAACGATAACGCAGCATATCGAGCCAACCGTAGGCCGTTTGCCAGCGTCCGTCCACCCATCGCAAAAACGGTTTGCCGCAATAGCCAAATACGCCGCGCATCGTCGTCAGCCCCGGAGCACGCGCACCAGAACCGATACCGATGCGTATCGTCTCTACCCGCGAGAACCGCGCACTATAACGATCGACAACCGCCGATGACAGCGCCGGCAGCGAGCTGGCGCCACTGGTCACGACAAGGCCGCGCTCCTTCGCCATGGCATCCAGCGCACCAATGCCGGCCACGAATTCGCGACCATCCGCCAGATCCATATAATTCGCATCTGCCGCCATCGCCGCCATTGCCACACGATAATCCTGCCCCTGAAACGGCCCCGCGGTATGAATCACCGTCGCCACTCGCAAAGCGCGCAAACGTTGCACCAGATCCGACGCATCGGCATCAATCGCAACGCCGTGAGCCGCGGGCAAACCCAAGTCCACCGCCAGGCGTTGCGCCTTGCCCGCATCCCGCCCACCAATCAGCAAATGGATATTGGCACCGGCAACGAGAGCCTGACAAATCCGGCTGCCGAAGAAACCATAGCCGCCTAATACGAGAACTGTGTGCATGTCGACTTCGCAAAAAAAAAATAGACTACCGGAGTCTATTTCAGAACCAAGGATAAGTTGCGGATGCCTGCTCCCGCGCCGTCAACAACTGCAAAGTAGTAACGATTCGCATCGTCGTAAAACGGGTACGGGTCGCACAAGGACCATTTCACTTCAGCGCTGGCGCACGGCATGGAAAATGTCACACGCTATCGCCAATCAATGGTGCGCTGGAAATTCGCGGTCGGATCAAAGAAATCAATAACCGCAAAGTCGCCGTGGAAAGCACGGCCCTATTTAACGGCGTCGTCACCGCCCGCGGTGAGGTAGTGGCAATACAAATGCCTGAAAACTTCGGCGTGACCGCACCATAGCCACAATCTTCTTCAAACGATCAGTCGTATTCAAATTCAGGTGCCCAAATCTGACATCCAAGGTTTGGGCATTTTTCTTGGGCTTTTTAGTTGGCGACTTTCGTGTTCAGATGACGACTTTAATAACCGAGAACATTTGTTAGCCAAATACACATGTCTTATTCAACCGTAACCGATTTTGCCAAATTCCTTGGCTTGTCTACGTCGGTGCCTCGCGCCAGCGCGGTGTGGTAGGCGAGTAATTGCAGGGGGATGACGTGCAGGATCGGGGATAGCTGGCCGTAGTGTTCTGGGAGGCGGATGACGTGAACGCCTTCGCTGGAGGCAATGTGCGAGTCGGCGTCGGCAAATACGTACAGCTCACCACCGCGTGCGCGGACTTCCTGCATGTTCGATTTCAGTTTTTCGATCAGGG
>JAGWUK010000829.1 GCA_028868455.1 Burkholderiales bacterium
CGGCGATTGTCGGCAATCAGGTACACGAAGCCTATTGCAGTCAGTATGCTGAAGCCACTTGCCCCGGCAAAATGCCAGAACATCCATGCCAGCGCAGCGCAGAGAAGGCCGGCAATAATCAAAAACAGGCTGTCTTTCATATATATCCGTGTCTGATGCGGTAAGTATTGCGATTGGCGGCCGATTTATTATAGATGCCAGGCGAACGCATCAAGGTATCGCTTAGCCACGGGCGCGATAATTGGTTGCGAATCGCATAATCCATGACATCCGATAACGAGGTGCCGCCTGAAAAATAGCGCCCGGACGCAACTGCGAGACTGCCAATCACGGCTCCCGCATAGAAAGCAGCGGAACAGGCACCGATGACGGCAAGACCTTCCAGCTTCGTGCCTGCCCCCAGCAATTCACCAATCGTCACCCGGGTGCCGAATTTGTCGATGGCACCCAGCAGCGTGCCGGTATTGGCGACAGCAGCGCCAAGAGTGCCAAACAGGGTATCTGGTGCTGGCAAGCCAAGGTCTTCCATGTTTTCTTTGAAATATGTATAAAAAGTTGCCATGAGTTTGTTTTGCAAATGAAGAGTACTGGTTGATGGATGCCTAAATAGTAACATCGCAAATTTCTCGTTTCGCGCACTGGCGATTTTTATTTTGTGTCAAATTGTTATTGAAATGCACTTCGACTGCGTGCCCGATTGCAAGGCCAGATGCCGACGCCCGTGAAATTTTCCTGGTTTTGGTGATTGGCGACATCGATTTTTGCAATACGAAATTTTTGTGTCATTGCATTAATCGCTAGCCGACTTTAAGCAACTGCAACGCGACGCGATGGAGTCGTGTCCGTGTGTTTCGTGAGGAGTGTGATGAGCGTGAGGAACGGCGCACATGCTCAGACCGTTGCAATCACGCAATGCAGCCTGATCAACCCCGATGCTTTTAGCGGGAATTGAAGTTAAAAATGTAAAAAAATGTGATATTTACTTTACATTGTTGAAATTCGAAATCATCGACAATTTGTGATGCTAGGATTGTGCAGTTAATCTCGTTGGTTAAATATATTGCATTTCTCATTTTTCTAAATTTCTTCCGGATTCGACATGGCTAATTACGTAACTGATATCCAGCAACTGTACGTTGCTTATTTCAATCGTCCTGCTGATCCAGCAGGTTTGAACTACTGGAACGCAGTAGTTGCAGCAAACAAAGGCTCTACAACAGCAGTTAGCGCTGCATTTGCTGGTTCTGCAGAATACAAAGCTGCCTACGCAGGCATGAACAGCACACAAATCGTTGATAAAGTTTACCAAAACCTGTTTGGTCGTTCGGCAGAACCAAATGGCTTGGCATACTGGGCACTGGTTCTGGATCAAAAAAACGCCACGATCGACAACGTCGTAACCACGATCGCTAATGCAGCGCTTGGTACAGACGCGACTGCCTACAAAAACAAAGTCACAGCAGCGACATCGTTCACAAACGCGCTCGACACCAACGCGAAAATCGTTGGTTATGAAGGCGACGCAGCACTGAATATCGGTAAAGCATTCATCTCCAGCGTAACTGACGATGCCTCCCTGGCAAAAGCGCTTGCCGGAGATTCGTTGAAAACGATATTGGACAGCATCGCGATATTGGATTCCAGCGCAGGTCAACTGACTGTTGGTACACTGACAAACGGTG
>JAGWUK010000830.1 GCA_028868455.1 Burkholderiales bacterium
GGACAGCGGCCGCCACCAGTTACAGCGTGCATGGTCTGGCAATGCTGCCGTTTTATATTTACTACAGCATGTTCGGTTTTCAGCGCGTCGGTGATGCGATCTGGGCGGCAGCAGATCAGCGTTCGCGCGGTTTTCTGCTCGGCGCCACTTCGGGTCGCACGACGCTGGGCGGCGAGGGGCTGCAACATCAGGATGGCTCCAGCCATCTGGTCGCCGCGACGATTCCCAACTGCAAAGCCTACGATCCGGCATTTGCCGGCGAGCTGGCGGTGATTCTTGATCGCGGCATGCGCGACATGCTGATCGACGAGCAGGACGTGTTCTATTACATCACGCTGATGAACGAGAACTACGCCCAGCGCGATGTCGCCATGGCGACCGAAGATCAGATTATTCGTGGCTGCTATCTGCTTGACAGTCTGGGCAGCGCCGCAGCGGATACGCCTGCCGTGACCTTGCTCGGGTCCGGCGCGATCCTGATGGAAGTGCTGCAAGCGGCGCAACAACTGGCCGACAGCGGCGTACATGTCGATATCGTCAGCGTGACAAGCTGGAGCGAACTGGCACGCGATGGCGCGCAAGGCGAGCAAGGTGAGCAAAGGTATTTGCAAGTTGCGGGTGAAAAGACGACGCCTTTTGTCGTCCGACAATTGTCGCAGACGCGCGGCCCCATCATTGCCGCCAGCGACTATGTACGCGCTGTTCCGGAAAGTATCCGTGCCTACCTGCCGCAAAACCGGCGTTATCTGACGCTGGGGACCGATGGTTTTGGTCGTAGCGATACACGGCAGGCGCTGCGCGAATTTTTCGGCGTGGACGCCAGCCATATCGCCGCCGTGGCAAAGCAATTGTTGCAGGAAAGCTCAAGCGTATAAACGTGGTTGACGGCATTGCTGCAACGCTGCCTGCGCAATAAAAAAAGCACCGTGACTTTTCAGTCCGGCGCTTTTTTTCAGAGACTGCGGAGAAAGCAGATTACAGACGCTTGATGTTCATACTGCCCGCCTTGTCTTCGACTTCAAATCCGAGTGCATGCAATTCGCCGCGCAGGCGATCGGCTTCGGCCCAGTTTTTGGCGGCGCGCGCTGCCTGACGCTGGTCGGCCAGACTTTGCACTTCGGGGGGGATTTCCAGTGCTTGCGGTACCCAGCTTGCGAGACCCAAACCAAATATCTGATCGAACTCGGCGACGGTTGCTTTTTTGTCGGCGTCACTGATATCCGATTTCAGCATTTCCCAAACCAGCGCCAGAGCGCGAGGGATATTCAGGTCTTCATTCACAAAGGTCGTGAATTTTTCTTTGAAACCGGCATTCACACTGCCGCCTTGCGGCCATGCATGGAAGGTTTCACGCAGACGTTGCAAGGCGGTTTGCGCCGACAGCAAGGCTTCGAAACTGAATTGCATCTGGCTGCGATAGTGCGCCGACAGGCACAGATAGCGATACGCGAGCGGATCGATATGCTGGTCGAGCAGGGTTTGCAGACGCAGAAATTCGCCGCTCGATTTTGACATCTTGCCAGAGTCGATTTGCAGGAAATAGCCGTGCATCCAGAAGTTCGCCAGCCGCGTGCCGTGGCAAGCCTGATTTTGCGCGATCTCGTTGCTGTGATGAATCGCGATATGGTCTTCGCCGCCGCAATGGATGTCGAACCACGGTGTCAGGTATTTCGCCGAC
>JAGWUK010000831.1 GCA_028868455.1 Burkholderiales bacterium
ATGACAACGTTGGCGCCGATTTTTTTCAGCATATGCATCAGCCCAAAGTAAGTGCGATCGAAATACAAAATATCCTCGTGCACGCCCGCTGCAATTTGCATCAGCACCTTGCTATCCGATGCATCGGGGGCGGGATACATGGATTTGCGCCTGAAGTCAAAACGGCCATTGTGCGCATAGCGATAGGCCTCCAGTTGCCAGTCAATCAAAGGCATCGCCGCCGGCATCAGTTGCTGCTCCAGTGTGCGCAAATCCAGCTCTGGCGAAATCAGACCCAGCGATACATAGGCTAGTCGCACTCTGTCGTATTGCCGCGCCGACGCAGGCAGCATGAGTTCTGACCAGGCTTGCGCCATCGCCGCGCTGAACTGCGGTGAAATCGTCTTGGTGCAACCGAAATCAAGCACACCTAAGCGACCATCTTCCATGAACAGAAAATTGCCCTGATGCGTATCGGCATGCAGACAGCCAAGCTGCGTCAGGCTATACCAAAACCAGTCGAACAGACTTTGTCCGAAATGATCGCGCTGCGCCTGCGTCGGTGCGCCCGCCAGCCAGTCATCCAGATGCTGGCCGTCCAGCCGCTGCATGCTCAGCACGCGCCGGCCGGAATGGCTGGCAATGACATCAGGGATCACGATGCCCGGCAAATCGACGCGCTGGCGAAACCAGCGCAATTGCGCCGCTTCGTGTTCATAGTCCATTTCTTCGGTCAATTGTTTTTCCAGTTCCTGCATCACACGGTCAATGACGGCCGGACGCGGAACCAGGTCAGACCCCAGACTCAGGGTGTGCAAAATGCCGCGCAACATGCGGATGTCGCTGCCGATTGACGCGGCGATGCCGGGATATTGAATCTTGACCGCCAGCGCCGTACCGTCTTGCAGGCGCGCGTTGTGCACCTGTCCCAGACTGGCGGCGGCGAATGCCTCGGCAGCAAATTCTGCATACATTTGCTCCGGCGCCTGGGCAAATTCCTGACGAAACACTTTGTGCACATGTGCGCGGTTCAGCGGCGTCACCTGATGGCAAGCCTGGGCCAGTTCGCGGCGCATGCCTTCCGGCAAAAAATCCGCATCCATGCTGAGCAATTGCGACAGCTTCAAGGCCGTTCCCTTGAGCTGATTCAGGGCGCGAAACAGGATGCGGCCAAGCTCGGTTTCATGCGCATCGCGCGCTTCCTGTTGCGCTTCGCCAGAGCGTGTCAATTGCCTGGCCTGATGGCCGAGATGCGCGATACCCGCTTGCGCCAGCGCCAGACTGCCGATCGCGGTGCGCCTGAATTTGCCGGACGGCGGCGCGCTGGTTTTACTCATGCGGACACGCTACCCAAACCGTTACGCGCGACGCGTAACACATCGAGCAAGCCGGAGCCATTTTGCATCCAGCGCGACAACTGATTGCGCAGCATAAACCCGGCCAGCTCGGTCAGTTTATTCACGATGCCGCTCTTTAAGGCCAGCACCAGAATCGCCAGCGTCAGATCGACCAGTTGCGTGGTATCCGAGAATTCATCGCTGTCGTCTTGCAGCCAGTAGGCAATCACGGCGAACAGGTAATCGCCAAACAAACCACCGACCAGATTTTTGAATTCGCAGGCGGCGATTTCGCCCTGCTGTTCCGCCGTCTCAATGAAAGCGACGATCTGCTGCTTTAATTCCTGCTGGCCAGGCATTT
>JAGWUK010000091.1 GCA_028868455.1 Burkholderiales bacterium
TACGGATACTCCCGGTCAGTATAAGTTAGCGACCTCAACAAACATTCTCCGCAAAAGTGCATGAAAATGCACGACGCCACACAAAACGAGCCAAAACAGTGAGAAATTTACCAAGGCCGACAAGCCTTGCTGAAAATTCCATTTTTTGGTGCGCGATTGCGCTACGCGAGTGCATGCGCTCGCGGCACAGCAACGCCAGCCAGGCGTACACTTACGCATCTGCCCGCATGACAAAAACGCAGCGTCGACATGGGTCTTCCGCAGTTTGAAAATTGTTTTTTCTGTACCCGACAGGTATATTGACGTTCTTTTAATGCGCGGTGGCAAGGCTGCGCGGTCTGTGCCAGCCACACCGAAAGCAAGCGCCGAACACATCAATAAGGGAGCAGTAAGTGAAACGCATTGGATTTCTGATTATTTTGGTTGTACTGGTCATGACTGGCTACGACAGAGTGATGCACAGCATAGAAAAAGGCAACGCCAGTCGTGCCGACGCGCAAATGGAAAAAATCGCGCAAGAGATGGATGCCAAGACGCCGCTGGTCGGGCCAGTCATCACGATCAATGAAGTCAGCTACGCGCAACACATGCTCCGTTTTTCCGGCGTCGTAACCAGCTCCGCTCCGACAGCGGAGGCCAAGGCCGAATTCGAAAAAGCGGCACACTCGATGTATTGCTCCGGCAAGCTGGCCAGCCATCATGTCAGTGTTGAATATGAAGTGCTGGGACCACCGCGCAGTCTGGATGACCTGACGCGCGAAAAATGGGTGACCTCAGTGCGCCCGGAAAACTGCTGATGCCTCTTGCTGGTCGCGTCCGGCTGCCCCCCTCACTTCAATGCATCTGCGGATAGCCAGTAATCTGCTGTATCTCTTTATACAGCGGTTGCAGACGCTGGTACATTTTCTGATAGACGCGGTGATACAGCTCGTCGTACATCTGCTGATGCTGTGCGATCGGCTCAAAGGTTTTTCCTATGCGCGTCATGGCGGCGATGGCAGTATCAAAATCGCGATGCAAACCCAATCCGACCGCCGCATCGATCGCCGCACCAAGACCGGAAGTCTCATACACATGCGGTCGCGAAGTTGGCAGACCGAAAATATCCGCCGTCAATTGCATCGCCGCGTCGCTTTGCGAACCGCCGCCGGAAATACGCAACTCTGTGATCGGGATGCCGCTGCGTTTTTCTATGCGTTCCCTGCCCTCGCGCAAGGCGTAAGCCAGACCTTCGAGAATTGCGCGGTACATGTGGGCGCGCGTATGCACGTCGCCAAAACCGATGATGGCGCCTTTGGCCTCGGCGCCGGGCACCTTGATGCCAGGCGTCCAGTAAGGTTGCAGCATTAATCCCATGGAGCCGGGCGGCACTGCGTTGACCAGTTCATCGAACAGGGCTTCGGCTGCGACACCCTGTTCGGCGGCCTGATTTTTTTCATGATGGCCAAACTGCTCCTTGAACCAGTTAACCATCCAGTAACCGCGGAAAATCTGCACCTCCGTGCTATACGAGCCCGGAATCGCGGCCGGATACGGCGGGATGAAAGGCGTCACTTCGAGATATTTTTTGCTGGTGGTGTTAATCGTCGCCGTCGTGCCATAACTGAGGCAGCCAATATGTGGCTGCTGGCAACCTGCACCAATGACTTCACAGGCTTTGTCCGCTGCCGCCGCCAGCAAAGGCGTGCCAGCCGGAATGCCGGTATCGGCCGCCGCCGCAGCGCTGATCTGGCCAATGCGCGTGCCGGGCGGCACCAGCTCCGGCAGGGATTCTGGTTTAACAGCCAGCGCCTGCCACTTCCAGTCGCGCTGGCCAGCCCATTTCAGCCCCTTGTAATCGAAAGGCAGATAGCCGACCTGCGAGCCGATGGAGTCGATAAAACTGCCGCACAGCCGGTAATTCAGATAGCCCGACAGCATCAGGTATTTATCGGTTTTGTCCCAGATGTCCGGCTGATGCGCCTTGATCCAGTTGATCTCGGCTTCGCCACGAAAATAATTGATGGTGCCGTCCACGCGCGCGAGCTTGAACGCCATTTTCCACCACGGACTGATCGGCGGCACGGTATCGGTGCGCCGCTGATCCAGCCAGGTGATCGCGGGACGCAGGGGCTTGCCATGACGATCGAGATTAATCATGGTGCCGCGCTGCGTCGTCACGGACACGCCCTGCACTGCCGACGGCGCCACATTGCTCTGCGCCCAGAGTCGCTGACAGGCCGTGCAGACGGCATGCCAATAATCGTCGGCATCATGCTCGGCCCAACCCGGATGCGTGGAAAAATAGGCTTCCAGATGCACCTGCGATTTGGCAACGATATTGCCATGCAGATCAAACAAAATAGCCCGCACGCTTTGCGTGCCGTTGTCGATCGCGAGTAGATATTGGCTGGACATAGGTCTCCTGTTTTTATTGTTGCTGCATTAGCTGCATTGATTGCGTTTGCCGCATCAGCATGACGACAAGCCGAGCGGCAATCTGGCCGTATCGATGCGTGACAATAGTGCGTCAATCTTCATGCTGAAAATGAATTTAGCCACCCTTCCACAACGCAACACTGGCGTGGCTTGCAGGCCAGACACCTTCGCAAGGCGCATGGATGCTGGGCTCCGGGCCTGCCGCTTTTTAAATTTCAACATGCGCGTTTGTGTGCCAGGACGGAATCGACTCCCGCAACGGCAGGCTGTAATGGCTATTCCACAATTGCAGATAAGCCACCTGCTCGCAGATCCAGCGTTCATCAGTCCAGCCCAGTTCGGCCTGGCACATCGCCCGGATGCGCGGCAGCAATGCTTGCCCGCCGTGCCGCACCAACAACCCCAGCCGCGTTCGCCGCAACAGCAAATCTTCCAGATGCATCACCGCTTCACAGCGTGCTGCCCAGCGCAATTCTACCCACAGCGTTTCGGTTCCGGCGATGGGTTCCAGTTCACCCGGCTGCGCGGCTGCCAGCACATCGGCGGCACGATGGCCGTAGTGACCTTGCAAACGCAGACGCTGCGCCTGACTGAGTCGCGCATCCGGCGGCAACGCAGCCGCCGCTTGAAACAGCGGCTGCAATTGCAAACGGTCCTGCCAGTGCGGTAGCAAGGCGCGCACCTGCTTCAAGGCATCCAGGGCAATCAGGCGATACGTCGTCAGCTTGCCGCCTGCCACGGTCAATAAACCGCGTTCCAGCCAGACCGCATGATCGCGCCCTTCTTTGGACGGATCGCTTTTCCCGGTATCGATGACCGGACGCACACCGGCATAGGTGGCGATGATGTCGTCAAGCTGCAAAGCCAGTTGCGGAAACTGATAATCAAGCGCTGCCATCAGATAACTGACTTCTGCTGCCGTAATCGACGCTTCTTTTTGCATGTCGGCATGATGATCGACATCGGTCGTGCCGACCAGTGTCACGCCCTCCCACGGATACATAAACACGGGGCGGCCATCGTGCGGATGCATGAAACTCACTGCCTGTGCGACCGGCAATCGCCACGCAGGCAACAGCAAATGACTGCCGCGCAGCGGGCGTAATTTAGGTTTCTCGCCCTGCTGGCGGCGCAAGCCATCAGCCCAGGCACCAGTCGCGCTGATGACGACGCTGGCTCGCACAGAAAACGTATCGCCACTGAGCGTATCGGCCAGATCGACACCGCGCAGCTGTTCACCGTCGCGCACGACGCCGGTTGCTGCCATATAGTTGATCGCCACGCCACCTGCATCGACCGCTTCTTGCAAGACCCGCATCACCAGTCGCGCATCATCGGTTTTCGCGTCCAGATAGCACAAGCCGCCTTGCAAACCATCCTGCGGAATATGCGGCGCCAGCATCTGAAATTCGTCGGCGGAAAAATAATGGCGGCTGCGTTGTCCGGCCATCCTGTCGTAAATCGCCAGTCCCAGCGCAAACATCCAGCGCCCCGGTTTGCGTCCGCGATAATCGGCAAAGGCAAAGCTTTGTGGCTCGACCAGACCCGGCGCTTCCTGCATCAGATGCTGACGCTCCTGCACGGCATCGCGCGTCAGCGAAAATTTACCCTCCTTGATATAGCGCAGCCCGCCATGCACGAGCTTGGATGAACGGCTCGACGTCCCCCAGGCAAAATCGCGTTGTTCGACCAGCAGCGCTTTTAAACCACGTCGTGCCGCTTCCAGCAAAATCCCGGCACCGGTGATGCCGCCGCCAACGATGACGATATCCCACTGCGTAAGGTCGTGCGCCAATTGCGCTGTGCTTTGTGCGCGTCCCGCGCTGGTCCACAGGGCGGCGCGCGTCATGCCGGCTCACCATTCCTGGGCGCATTTTCAGGCATTTCCGGCAACAATAATTTGCCCGGGTTCATCATGCCGTGCGGATCAAAATGCCGGAACAAGCTACGCATGGCCGCCATACCCAGTTCGCCTTTTTCTGCCGCCAGATACGGCGCATGATCGGTGCCGACGCCATGTTGATGACTGATCGTGCCGCCATGCGCAACGATGGCTTCGCAGGCCGCCGTTTTCAGACTGCGCCAACGCGCCATGTCCTGCCCATAATCGCCGCTCAGGCGATACACATACGTGGTGTAGACGCTGGCACCCTGTGCGTACAAATGCGACAGATGCGTATATGTATGTACGCGTTCACCATGCGCAGCCAGGGCTGTCTTGCCTGCGGCTTCCAGCGCCTGCATCATGGGTTTGACACGCGGCCAGTCGCAGGCGGTTTCTACGGTGTCGATGGCATAGCCTTGCTGCCATAAGCTATTGCGTAGATACACATTGCGGAAGCGTCCCTGCTTCCATTTTTTGCCCATGCTCTCGCCGATGGCAACAGCGGCATGGTCGCGCGCGATCTCGCTGGCCAGCCGGATCGCATGCGCAACCAGCGATTTTCCACCACTGGCACCGATCATCAGCAGGCATTTTTGTTCACCGCAACCACGCCAGACCAGATAGCGTTCCAGCCAGCCTATCAGGCGTGCATGGCCAGCCAGCGCCAGGGTCGTCGTGGTTTCAGTCGCGTTCGACAGCCGCAGCATGGACAGCGGCAATTTAGCCTGCACGATGGCACGCACGGCGGCTTCTGCCTTGTCCCAGTCCGGAAAAAACAGCGCATGAAATTCTTCACACGCAGGCAGCGGTGTCACGCGCACCGTCGCCTCGGTCAAAATACCAAGCCGCCCTTCCGAACCCAGCACGGTCTCGCGCAAATCCGTGCCAGCAGCCGACGCCGGAAATGTGGGAATAACGAGCCGGCCTGCCGGTGTTTCCACGCTGCCGCCAGCGAACAAATTCTCGATGCGGCCATAACGTAAAGACTGCTGCCCCGACGAGCGCGTCACCACCCAGCCGCCCAGCGTCGAGTATTCAAACGATTGCGGAAAATGCCCGAGGGTATAACCGTGCGCCCGCAACGCTGCCTCCAGATCCGGCCCCAGAACGCCCGCACCAAACGTCGCCAGCTGCGCCGTTTTATCCAGATTCAGCAAGCGTGACAAACGCGCCAGGCTGATCGTCAACACGGCTTGCTCACCTTCCGCCACAGCCACATGACCCACCACGCTGGTGCCACCGCCATACGGAATCACGACGGCATTGCAGGCTCTGGCGTAATCAAGCACATCGCGCACTTGCTCGCGACTCTCAGGAAAAGCCACGCCATCGGGGAAGCGATCGACACGACCAAACCGCAGCTTCAACCAGTCTGGCAGACTCTGGCCCAGACTATGCCGCACCCGCGTTTCAGCGCTCGTATCCACCATCGGATGCGGTGCCAGCCGGCTGGCGGGTACACGCTGGCAAATCTGCGCCAGCGTTGCATCCTGCTGCGGCAAACCCGCTCCGATTTTGTCCTGCAAAAATTGCTGCGCACCGGCATGCAATGCCAATGAGATTGCCTCATCACCCCAGCCATTCCAACGTCGCATCTTGATCCCTCATCTGCTCCTGCGTGGTTTTATCGCTATCAGGATGGCGGACTTGCCAAAGCCACGTTCACGCCGTGGCACGAGCGCACCGATGCCGCGCAAGAACTTCATGCTGGCACGCGATTGCCGCGATCTCCTGTAGTTGTTTTTAATTTGTGCTTGCTATACTTGCCGCTGTATTGCTGTGGCGAATGACCTGCAATGGACAGCCAGGCATGACAGCAAGCTTAAAACCGACCCACCACGCGCGTCTTGCGCATTGATGACAACAGGATTGCGCTATCGTGCCAAATCAAGCCCACTCACAGCATAGTCGCTCCGGCGCGCGAGTGACAGGCGCCTATCTGCAACCCCTGCTGGAAATCGTGAACGAACGCGGCGTCTGCCTGCAAGAACTGGCGCGCCGCGCGCAATTGCCCGGGCAGACCGCACTGACGTTAACGGCGCTGCCAGAATCTTTGCCCGCCGCCAGCTATGTGCGCCTGCTGGACGCCGGTGCGCAACTGTGCGACGACCCGCATTTTGGCCTGCACGTCGGCGAGCGCGTCAAACTTGGCACCTATAGTGTGTATGGATTGATCTTGTTGAGCTGTCGTGACTTCGGTCAGGCGTTTCAACAAACCTTGCGCTACGAAGGACTGGCCCACGATCTTGGCCGCTCCGCCCTGCAAGTCGAGCAGCAAACTGCCGAATACCAATGGCATAGCGCGTTTCCCGAAGCCAGCCGGCATCTCGCAGAAAGCGTGTTTGCCGGCATACGCGTGTTCGGCGACTGGCTGGCGGGTTTTACGCTGCCATCGGCACCCGTGTTTTTCACCCACGCCGCCCCCGACGATATCAGCGAACACCGCCGCCTGTTTGGTGAAGCCGTGCATTTTGGTGCCACCCACAATTGCGCCCGCTTTGACGCTGCGCTGCTGAACTGGCCAGTGCCCAACGCCGAAGTCGGCATGTACCCGCTGCTGCAACAACATGCGGAAAAACTGCTGCAAGAAAAACTGCGCGCCGTATCCGATGGCGGCATCGTCGCCATTGTTCGCTCCGCGATCGTCAAAAATCTGGCGCAGGATCAGGTCAGACTCATCAGCATCGCGCAAGAACTGCAACTGAGCCAGCGCACGCTGCAAAGAAAACTCAGCGAAGCAGGATTCAGCTTCCAGCAAATTCTGGATAAAACCCGGCACGAACTCGCCTGCGATTACCTGCGTCAGCCCGATCTCAGCCTGGCCGACATCGCTTTCCTGCTCGGCTATCGCGAACAAAGCGCCTTCAATCACGCCTTCAAAGAATGGACAGGCAAAAGCCCCGGCGCCTACCGCGACCAGCCTGCCGTCAAACCTTAGCAGACAACTCCTCTGCGACGATGCACGCAACGGTGCCGTAAACGAAAAAATGCGGGAGTAGTGATCTACTCCCGCATCCGGTATGCTGGACGGTGGCCTTCACGTAGAGTTACGCACAAAGCACACCTCGCTGCCGTCATACATATCGGTTGCATGTACAGCAGGTAGGAGAATCATATCCGACTTCTGTGACTTGCGTATGACGTACATCAAAGAATAGACTTTCTGTCACTACATCCGTACCTGCCGCAGGCATCTCCGATTTCCATATCGCAATGACATGGAAAAACCATTTGCCAGAATCAGCAAAACCCCCTATAATTCGTGGCTCACTTGCGCTGCAGCGCGGGTGATTTTCAGTGGTGGTCGTAGCTCAGTTGGTAGAGTCCAGGATTGTGATTCCTGTTGTCGTGGGTTCGAGCCCCATCGTCCACCCCACCGAATACGCAGTAATAAAAACGGCTTACAGATTTCGATCTGCAAGCCGTTTTTGTTTTGGGTGCCGATTGACTAATCAAGATGCTGGATACAATGCAGAAGTTGGTTGGAAACTGCAAATTGGACAGATCCACTTACCTTGCCCTACAACTCCATTCTTTGACGGCATTTTACAGGCTTCAAAGCCCCCTAATGCCCGCTACAGCTATATTCGTTTTCAGTACGAAAATCGAAATATACGTATCAAATAAACATTAATTTTATTTTTACTAATTGTTTATCCATTACACTAGTGTTCTGATTTTATATTTTTCCAGAGCAATGCATGTCTAAATTAAAGGAATTTTAATTTTGATTTATGCACTCACAGTCCTAATTGTTTCAATTTCATTTTTTCGATCCCTGGTTAAAGATCACTTCAGACAATTGAATGCAAAGCTTGAAAGGACAATTGAAACATGAGCTGCCTACTTCGGATTTCCGGAGAATCGTTAGACATCGATGCCTTACTATCCTTGCATTCGCTTCCACTTGATCGCGCATGGAAAAAAGGAGAACCACGCGTTCTCAAAGGAAAATTTCATCTCGATTCTGGCCTAAACATTCTTGTCAGTGATGCGAACCTAGATCAGATTACCCGGCAGATTGAGGAAGCTACCAATTATTTGGAATTGAATGCTCCCGTTTTAGCGAAAATTTCAGCATTTCCCGGAGTACAAAATGCCACACTAGATTTCGGAATTGCTATTTACGAAGGGCATGTCGCTCAGTTTTCTTTTTTTCCGGCAAAGTTTATCCAGTTAGTCGCAAATGCTGGCATCAGCCTCGAAGTATCCCATTACGCTTGCTGCAACGAAAATGAATGAGCGTAGCCATTTATTTTGTACTTCTCAGCTTCAGCATTAAGGACTCATGTATCAGGTTTTCCTGCCACACACCCAGCACCTGATCTTTTTCAACATCATCCATATCACAAGGACACATCATGAAAAATCGCCTGCTTAGTCTTTGCATTCTTCTCTTCAGTATTTGTGGCACGGTCAGTGCGGCGGCGACTGCGCCGCAGAATTATTTGATG
>JAGWUK010000832.1 GCA_028868455.1 Burkholderiales bacterium
CATTTATGGGGAGCTCACTACAGATACAGATTCAACGGGATGCTTAGGATTTTCGCATGCGCACGCGCATTTGTGAATGAACTTATCTATCGTTGCGCAAAAATCAATTTGTCGGCTGCTGGGAATCGTTGGGTCGACAGAATAAAAAACCAAGTTTGCACGAATTTTCTCCAAACTTGCCGAGGGTCTCAATTCGCTCAGCAATGCCATCATTCCAGAAATATGGGCTGCGGAATACGATGAGCCAGACACCAAATTCCAACGAGCTCCAGGCGCCGTCGTCGGTATGTCGCGACCAGGTGCAATCATGAAGTTGCCATTGAATGATTTGATCGTGTGATCGGTGACGGCAAAGACTCCCGGATAGGATGCGGGAAATCCGCCGTCAGCCTGCGTTGGATCAATCGCACCTACAATTTTAATATTGCGGGTCATGGCGACATCTAACAACTGTTTCAGCAAACGATCTGGCGGGCCCGATAAACTCAGGTTGATGACTTGAGCACCTTGAGTAACAGCGTAATTAAGTGCTTTTCCGAGCGTGAAACTATTGCATCTGGTTTTATTTTGACGCTCTTGCCAACATGCGCGCAAGGCCATGATTTTAGTACCCGGAGCTACACCTTCAACGCCGACGCCATTGCCTGCACGCGCAGCGATGACACCGGCTACACCGGTTCCATGATTTTCTCCGACATAAGATGTGCCGTCGACAAAATTTTCTTTGACCGAAATTTGCCCATCCAGATCGGGATGATTGAATTCTACGCCGCTATCGACAACGGCAACCAATACATGACTTCCAGTAGCGGTTTTTCGTACTTCATCAAGATGCCAGTATTTCGTAGCGGGTTGAATGGGAAATAAAGGATCATTGGACGATTGCGCGTCAAAGTTACTGACAGTCTGTACCCAAGCCACGCGCGGGTCCTTGCTCAGAAGTTCAATGAGTGATTGTTCGGAGGCATCTTCATTTTCCTCCATCAGATAGCAATCGACATTGAGTATAGGCATGGGCCAATTCTCGACCAGTTTTAATCCGTGTGTCCTGGCTAGCTCCTCAGCAATTCTGTGCCGTGCTGTACGATTCGCATCGTTAGTATAGTTACCGGAATAGCTAACATCCGGTCGAAAATGCGGTGTCGGCAGATGGAGCATGATTAATAACGTGTGATGCTTTGGTTGTGACATGTGCGCCGGTTGCCCCGGCTGAACAATGTCTTCCGCATTTGCCTGAAAAAAGATGGCACCTGCTACCAGGATCACAAATAATCTATTCAGATAAAATTTGAAGTAATTCCCCCACAGAAGTAATGTCATTTTCCTCCCCCGGAACCCAGAGATTCGACCAGTTCAATCATGGGCTCGGTACGCAAATCAGTAACGCTTTGTGTTAGTTGATCATTTGAAACCCGAAGTACATAGGCATTGGTAACGGTCGGGCCATCAACAATTCTGGCATCGTTGTGCGACATGATGCGCTGAATATCTTTGACACTTGTTTCTGGTTTAAATACGACGACGATATTGCCAGGCGCCAGTTGCTCCGAACTACTCAATACCCGAAATGAATTTTCATGCTGCCCTGGCAGTATCAAATGCAGCACCAGGCCAACAATGATTGCCGTCTGTCCGGCCATCACCCAACGCATAGTCATTTGCCCCATTTTTTTT
>JAGWUK010000833.1 GCA_028868455.1 Burkholderiales bacterium
TGGAGGCGGCGGTGCGCAACACCATTCTGCAACTGCGCGGCATCAATACACTGGAAGACTTCATGGAAAGACAGCGGCGCGCCATGGAAAACGGGGACTGATCATGCAAGTGTTGCTGATCTCCGGTATCTCGGGTTCGGGTAAATCGGTGGCGTTGAATGTGGTCGAAGATGCCGGTTTTTACTGCGTCGATAATTTACCACCCAGTCTGTTACCGGAATTGGTTTCCACACTGGTACAGGCGGGAATCCCTTCAGCCGCAGTCGCGATCGATTCGCGCAGTGCGCATTTGCTGACCAGCCTGCCGGACATGATTCAAAATCTGCGACTGGCTGGCCATGATGTCAAAGTCCTGTTCCTGACTGCCAGTACCGAATCCCTGGTGGCGCGCTTTTCGGAAACCCGACGCAGCCATCCCCTGTCACATCGTCTGATGCCGAATATGGTCGGCGACGACAGGCTCAGCCTGACTGAATGCATCGATGAAGAACGCGAAATTCTGGCCGACATTCAGCCGGTCGCGCATGTGATCGATACCACTGACCTCAGCGCCAATCAATTACGCACCTGGGTCAAGGATCTGATGCAGATCGTGCATGTGCCGCTGACGCTGATGTTTGAATCGTTTGCGTTTAAACGCGGTGTGCCGCTGGATGCCGATTTTGTGTTTGATATCCGCATGCTGCCGAATCCGCATTACGATCCGGCGTTGCGTGCGCTGACCGGACGCGATCAGCCTGTCATTGCCTTTTTGCAGCAACAACCTATGGTGCTTGATATGTTCGGTGACATCAGTAACCTGATCGCTAAGTGGTTACCGGCGTTTAAACGTGACAACCGCAGTTATCTGACCATTGCCATCGGCTGCACTGGCGGCCAGCATCGTTCGGTGTATATGGTGGAAAAACTGGCAGCGCATTTCAAGCAAACAGAGCAAGTCCTGATACGCCATCGGCGGCTGGGCTGAGATCAGGCGGGCATGTGTTGCCTGCTGATCTGCTCGCGCCAGCGGCTGCCAATGCGGAACACGGGCGTTACCATCTGAAGAAAACCACCATACTCCTACTCAGTATATTTTCATGTCACACTATTTACGCGCGAAGTAGGCGATTTTTTACAAAAACAAAGGGGAGTATATTCACCCCCCAGTTTTAAATTTCAGCACACCGGTTTAATGCATGACCACTTTACGCATTTTCTGGCCAATGTACGCCAGGCAGATCGCGGTAATGAGCACGCACATCAGCAAGGCAATCAATAGCTGCGCGACGCCGACGACCTCTCCTTTGAGCACCTGATTCAGCATCTGATTTTGCGCCAGAACCGGCACCCAATGGAACCACACCGGCTCACGACCAGGGAACACGATCGGCGCCAAAGTCACAAACGGGATGAACATCGTCACCATCTGATTGCGTGCCTGCGCTTCCTTGTAGCTTTTGCAGCCCAGCGCAATGGCGATTTGCAAGGCCGCCAGACTCGCAGCCAGCGGCAACAAAACCAGCAAAAATCGCCAGGCTTCTTTTAACCCAAACTGAAACTCGGCGCGCAGGGTTTCATTGCGTATCAGCCATTGCGAAGGAAAAAAACTCAAGATCGTCAGTATCACCACAGCCATGCTGACCGCCGCAACGGCGCCCCATTTGCCCACCGCAAGCTCCCAGCCTGAGAC
>JAGWUK010000834.1 GCA_028868455.1 Burkholderiales bacterium
TGAAAAACGAACATGAATTGAAAACGCCACCGCGCTGGGTGGCCGCGACGCTGCACAGCTTTGAAAGTGCCTTTGATAGTTCGCTGCGGGCCTATACCAAGGCGCTGGACCTGGCGCTGGAGCACCGCAGAACGGTGCTGGTGATCGCCTTGCTGACCTTCATCGCGACGGCCTATTTGTTCAAGACCATACCGAAGGGATTTTTCCCGCAGGAAGATATCGGCCAGATTAATGTCTCAACGGAAGCGGCGGAAGACACGTCTTTCCCGGCCATGGTGATATTGCAGGACAAGGCAGCAAAGATCATCCGCGATGATCCGAATATCCTGACGGTGGCTTCGTTCAACGGCGGCAACGGTGCGCAAAATACTGGCCGCATGTTTGTGAATCTGAAACCGCGCAATGAACGCAAGCCGATGAAAGAAGTCGTTGATGGTTTGCGGCGCAAACTCAGTGCTTTGCCGGGTATAAACGTGTTCTTGCGACCGACGCAAAACCTGCAGCTTGGCGGTCGCCCGAGCAAGAGCCAGTATCAGTATATTTTGCAAAGTGTGGAAGCTGGCGAACTCAGTAACTGGGCACTGAAGTTGCAGGAGAAAATGCGCGGCGATGCCGGCTTTAAAGACGTGACCACCGATTCGCAATTAAAGGGGTTGCAGGCTTCGCTGAACATTGATCGCGATCGTGCCAATGCGCTCGGCGTATCGATGGACAGTATCCGTTCGGCCCTGTACAGCGCATTTGGCGAGCGTCAGGTTTCCACCATGTATTCCAACGTTGATAGTTACGCCGTCATCATGGAAGTGGCGCCGGATGCCAAGAAAGACGAGGACGCGTTCAACGGAATTTATGTACGCGCCAATACCGGCACGCTGGTGCCTTTGTCGAGTCTCGCCACGGTCAAACGCACGGTCGGGCCAACGGCGATCAATCACGTTGGTCAGTTGCAGGCTGTGACGGTGTCGTTCAACCTGGCGCCGGGCATGGCGCTTGGCGAAGCGACCAAAAAAATTGATCAGTTCCGCGATGAGTTGAAATTACCGGCGTCCATCATTACGTCGTACGGCGGTGACGCGGCTGTGTTCAAAAGTTCGCAATCCGGCCAGATCGTTCTGATCGTCGCGGCTTTACTGGTGATCTATGTGCTGCTCGGCGTGCTGTATGAAAGTTATATTCACCCGATCACGATTCTGGCGGGCTTGCCATCGGCGGCCGTCGGGGCGCTGCTGACGCTGCAATTGTTTGGCGAAGACCTGACGCTGATCGCCACGATAGGGATCTTGCTGCTGATCGGTATCGTCAAGAAGAATGCGATCATGATGATCGATTTCGCACTGGACGCCCAAAGGCATCACAACATGGCACCGCCGGAGGCGATACGCGAAGCATGTATCCAGCGTTTCCGCCCGATCATGATGACGACGCTTGCGGCTCTGGTCGGCGCTTTGCCGATTGCTTTGGGCTTGGGCGCCGGTGCCGAATTGCGTCAGCCGCTGGGTCTGGCGGTCGTCGGTGGACTGGTGTTTTCGCAGGCGATTACGCTGTTCATTACCCCGGTGATTTATCTGGCGCTGGATCGTTTCAGCGGTAGCGGGCCGGTGGTCGGCGATCATTTATAAATCCTGGCGCCAAATATACTCCCCAAGTTTTTATTAAAAAATGCCTCACTCC
>JAGWUK010000092.1 GCA_028868455.1 Burkholderiales bacterium
GGCGGCTTGTTGTTGCTCGCGTTCTTGCAAGTCGCGCAGCGCTGCCTGTTCCTGTTGCGCCAGTTTGTCAGCTTCCTGATGCCAGCGCAGGTGCAGATCAATCGCTGCGAGTTGCGCATCCCGTTGTTGCAGTTGCTCGCTGGCGCTGGCGATCTGTATGTCCAGCGCGGTGCGCTCTTCTTCGCTGAGCGGCTTGTTGTCGGCCAGACGCGCGTGGAAGCGTTCCAGTGCTGCGCGTTCTTCCTTGGCGCGCTCAAATGCGCGGCGTGACAGTTCCGAATAAATAGCGCTGCCGGTCAGGGTTTCCAGCAACTCGCCGCGCTCGTTGTCATCGGCTTTCAGGAAACTGGAAAACTCGTTTTGCGCCAGCAAGACGGCACGTGTGAATTGTTCAAATTTCAAACCGATGCGCTGGACGATTTCTTCTTTGACTTCGGTTTTCTTGCCACCGATGGGCAGCAGCGCTGGCAACTGATGCAGGCTCATGGTGGTCGGTTGCAAACTGCCACCGGCCTTGTTGCGCGAGCGGCGTATGCTCCAGCGGGCGCGGTAGCTGTGACCGTCATTGCCGACGAAATCGACTTCGGCATAGCCTTCGCCTGCACCTCTGCGCAAGAGATTGGCGGTGTCTTGTTGCGAGATCAGTTCCTTGCCATCGGGCAGGGTTTTGTTGCCACTGGCGCGGGTCAGGCGTGGCGTGTCCTCGTACAAGGCCATGCACAGCGCATCGAGCAATGTGCTCTTGCCAGCGCCGGTCGGTCCGCTGATGGCAAACAAACCGGCGGAGCGCAAAGGTTCTTGTTCAAAATCGACTTCAAATTCACCGGCCAGCGATGCCAGGTTTTTCCCACGCAGGGCTAGAATTTTCATGCTTGTGCTCCCGCTGTTTCTGCGCTGCCCAGCAATAGTTCGGCAAACGCAGCCTGAAGTTCTGGCGGGGTCGCCTGTTGGCTGTCGCTGCCATATTTGCTTTGATACAGACGATCAAAAATTTGTTCGGGTTGCAGACGCTCCAGTTCGTCAAGCAGAGCCTCATCGTTGTGAACGGTATTGGTTTTGATGAAGCTGGTTTCGATTTTTGCGAGACGTACAGGCTTGCCCTCAATGGCGGCTTCGATGGCCGCGCGCAGACCGGGTTCCGGCGCATCAAGACGCACGCGCACTTCCAGAAACGGATAGCGCTCCGGTGCAGTGTCTGGCGGAATATCGAGCGCAGTCAGCGCCACCAGCACCTGCGCCAGTGGCGCCGGTTTGGGAGGAACCCGCAATAACTGGACGGCACGCGGTACGGGTAAAGCCGTGATCTGGCTGACGCTGTCGCGATCGAGATCGACGCGCAGCACCTGATGCGGATAATCGACTTCGGCAAACGATAAAGGCAGGGGACTGCCGCAATAGCGCAGATGCTCTTGTTTGCCGACTTTTTGCGCCAGATGCAGATGCCCCAGCGCGGCATAGGCAACATTGGTATCGAAAATATTGGCCGACAGCGCTTCGGTACCGCCGATGACGATGCGGCGCTCGGATTCTTCCGAGATTTCGCCGCCGACCATGTGGCAATGACCGAGCGCAATAATTGCCTGATCTGCTTGCCGCAGGTTCACGGCATGTTGCAGCACTTGCTGATACAGCAGTGCAATGCCTTCCATATAAGGATCGCCACGGCTTTCTGTGTTGTCCCGATTGTCCAGACGCGGTACATCGCCGGGACGTAAAAACGGGATAGCCAGACAATAGGCGGCGACCGCGCCTTGGGCATCGGTCAGCGGCACGACCAGACGTTCTATCGCGATCGTGCCATCCGTATTGCGCGGCACGAAGCCAATGACCGTCGCATCCAGACTTTCCAATAACGGTGCAGGAGCCTCCAGTCGTCCGGGGGAATCATGGTTGCCGGCGATGATGACGATATTTAAATGCGGCACGCGCGCCTTGGCTTGTTGCAAAAAACGGTAAAACTGCTTTTGGGCGGCAGCCGAAGGGTTGGCCGTATCAAAAATATCACCGGAGATCAGCAGGGCGTCGGTTTGTTCCGTCGCCAGCGTATGCACCAGCCAGTCAAGAAAAGCCTGATGTTCAGCGCTGCGATCAAATTGGTGCAGGGTCTGGCCGAGATGCCAGTCGGAAGTGTGAATGAAGCGCAAGAGACGTCCTTTGGTGCAGGGGGGGAGTGTTGTTGTTAATGTAACCGAGGCCTGTGATAGCGTAAAGCGCATGCCGCAGCAAGGAGCCTGTACATCTTGACAGTAACGGTGAAAAAAATTTGAAAAGGTGTGTAAGTTTTCGATGGCGGTGACCGACTATTGCACACAAACGTCTGCAGAACTCCGTCTGAATCGGGCTGAGACTGCAAACCTGGATGAAAAAGCCGGTTCGCACGGTTGTTGTCTGCCGGCGACTGTGCAAATGGCCGGGACTGATGCAAAACCGCTCGGGCGGCGGCATCGCTGCTGGTTTGCGTAAGTCCTATGATAACTTTACAGTGAGATCAACATGGTGCAAGCAATCAGTTCTTCCGCGTCGGCCAGTGACACCGCCACGGCCGCAAGTGCAGCTGGAGGGCAGGCGGCCGCTGCGGCTGCCGCGCTGGAGGCGCAACTCGCGCAGTACCAACAGCAATTATCGGATTGTGTGAATTGCGATTCTTCTAAAACGCTGGAAGGAAAACAGCAGATCCAGGCGATCAGCAGCAAGATCAGCGCCGTGAAGAAAAACATCGAGCAAGCCAAAAGTGCCAGTGCGCAAGATACGCCGGTGCGCACCAGAAAGACGCAGCAGCAGACGGATGCCGCTGCTTCGGCGCAGCCATCGCCGCTTGCCGCACCCCAATTGACCGGCGCAGCCGATGGCAATCATGCCAACAACCCTCTCAGCAATCAGACGGTGAACGCACCAAAAGCGCCGAATCTGACGGTGGGCGTGCGTCTGGATACGTTTGCCTGAAGCCGGCAGCCCTGAATCATTGCGTTAGCGAATAGTTAACCCCAGCAGGTGAGATGCAGCCCGATATTGACTGGCTTTATTTTTGCTTGGAGTGTGTGCAAAAAGGGGCTGCATGGCGCCGGGTTGCCTGATTGGCATTTCCGGCCCGGGTTTAGGTTTTTTAACCACAGTGACGCACAAAACCCGCTCTGGCGCACGCCAACTTGCCGCTATAATGCCCCACCAAACTGTAGAACGCCTGTCATCCGCTGGATTTATTGTGAGCAACATGATCCGGGGTACGAAGCAGCATGTGCCCGTGTTTTGTGCGCTTTTTGTTATCGTCCCTTGCAGCGAGTTGTTCCGCGTCTGATGAATAGTTGATAGCCCAAAAGGGGCGTTCAAGGCGCGGCACCGGTAGATGGCTGACGTTTTCTTTTATTAGGATTGACGCAAAATTGTCCCGGCATCACGTCAGCAATGGCAATAGCACGATAGTACGAGCGTGTGCTACAACGCGACAAGAGCAGTTTTACGCCAGTCTTGTTTTTGACACAATTGCTTTCGCTTACTCATGAATACACTCATCTGGTTCGTGATCCTGTACTGGGTCATTTCCGTCGGCATCGGCCTGTATGCTGCCCGCTATGTCAATAACTCCAAGGATTACGCCGTCGCCGGGCGCTCTTTGCCCATGTATGTGGTGACCGCCACAGTGTTTGCGACCTGGTTCGGGTCGGAGACGGTACTGGGGATTTCCTCGACCTTCGTTAAGGAAGGTTTGCAAGGCGTTGTCGCCGACCCCTTTGGTTCATCTTTATGCCTGATCTTCGTCGGGCTTTTTTTTGCCCGTCCGCTTTATCGGATGAACCTGCTGACCATCGGCGATTACTACCGCAATAAATTTGGTCGTACCGTCGAAGTCATGGTGACTTTATGTATCGTGGTGTCATATCTGGGCTGGGTGGCCGCGCAGATCAAGGCGCTGGGCCTGGTGTTCAATGTCGTCTCCGGTGGCTATATTTCCATGGACATCGGCATGATGATCGGCGCGGGCAGTGTGCTGATCTATACGCTGATGGGCGGTATGTGGTCGGTGGCAATTACCGATTTTCTCCAGATGATCATCATTGTTATCGGCATGTTGTACATCGGCTGGGAAGTGTCCGGCATGGTCGGTGGCGCAGGCGTGGTGATTGAGCATGCCGCCAACGCCGGCAAACTGAAATTCTGGCCGTCGCCGACACCGAAAGAAGCACTCTGGTTCTTCGCCGCGTGGATCACGATGATGCTGGGATCGATTCCGCAGCAAGACGTGTTTCAGCGCGTCGCCTCGTCCAAGAATGAAAAAATCGCCGGCAATGCGTCGGTACTGGGTGGTGTCTTGTATTTTTGCTTTGCCTTTATCCCTATGTTTCTGGCGTATTCGGCAACTCTGATTGACCCGGCCATGGTGGACAGGCTGATCGACAAGGATTCGCAACTGATCTTGCCGACCCTGATCATGACCAAGGTGCCGATGCTGGCGCAGGTCATGTTTTTCGGCGCATTGCTGTCGGCGATTAAAAGCTGCGCCAGTGCGACCTTGCTGGCGCCATCCGTGACGTTTTCAGAAAACATCCTGAAAGCCATGTTGCCCAAGCAGAGCGACAAGCAATTTTTGCTGATGATGCGCGGCGTGGTACTGGTGTTTACCGCCATCGTCACGCTGTTCGCCATGAATACCGGCTCCAGTATTTACAAAATGGTAGAGAACGCCTACAAGGTGACGCTGGTGGCGGCCTTTGTCCCGTTGGCTTTCGGCTTGTACTGGAAACGCGCCACCACGCAAGGCGCGCTGGCATCGATCTTTTTGGGGATTGGTTCCTGGGTCGTACTTGAATACGTTGCGCCGGAAGGCCTGTGGCCGCCACAGCTGGTCGGTGTGTTATTGAGTATGGCCGGGATGCTGGTTGGCTCGCTGGTGCCGCAGTTTGGCCGTCTGTCTGTTGCCAGATAAATCAGATTTTCATTCAGTGCTCAAGGCGTGATGCCGCTGTTTTTGCCCTGACCCTGGCAGGATTTTTGGCATCTCGCTCTGCGTGAGTGAGACGATACGCAATTTTTGCCTGAAAACCTTTATAATTCAGGGTTTTATCAGATTTTTTGGGGCGAGAGTATGCCGATTTACGCTTACCGTTGTGAAGAATGCGGATTTGCTAAAGATGTATTGCAAAAAATTTCCGACGCGCCGCTGAGTGAATGTCCTTCTTGCGGCAAATCATCGTTTAAAAAGCAAGTCACCGCCGCCGGCTTTCAATTGAAAGGTTCCGGCTGGTATGTGACTGATTTCCGTGGCGGTTCCGGTGGCACGTCAGCACCGGCGGCGTCTGGCGACAACGCTGCACCAGCATCCGGCGGCGAGTCGGCTGCTCCGGCAAGTGCCGCAACACCTGCAGCACCGGCGACCAGTAACACCGCATCAGAAAGCAAATCTGCTGCCTGAGCGTATCAACCCGACCCACCCCACTAGCGAAACGATCACCATGCGTAAATACTTCATTACCGGCTTGCTGATACTCGTGCCACTGGCGATTACCTTGTGGGTATTGCATGCCATCATCAGCACCATGGACCAGTCCCTGTTGCTGTTGCCGGCGGAGTGGCGTCCGGAAAAACTGGTCGGTTTCCAGATTCTGGGTCTGGGCACCATACTGACTTTGCTGATTATTTTCCTGACAGGTTTACTGGCACAAAACTTTATCGGGAATTATGTGGTCAGAGCCTGGGAAGCCTTGCTGCAACGCATTCCTATCGTTAATTCGATTTATTCCAGCGTCAAACAGGTGTCCGACACCTTGTTTTCTTCGTCTGGCAATGCGTTCCGCAAAGCGGTGTTGATTGAATACCCGCGTCAGGGTTCCTGGTCTATCGGTTTTTTGACTGGTGTGCCAGGCGGCGATGTGGTCAATCATCTCAAAGGCGAATTCGTCAGCGTGTACGTGCCGACGACGCCGAACCCGACTTCCGGTTTCTTTTTAATGGTGCCGAAAGCCGATGCCATTGAGCTGGATATGAGTGTTGATGCGGCGCTCAAATATATTGTTTCCATGGGCGTGGTGGCTCCCGAGCATCTCCCCACCGATAAGAAATAAACGATCTTGCAGCACATGCTGAGAGCTTGATCCAATCTTTTAATTTTGAATACAGACAGGTAAGAAATTATGTCCATGCGTACCCATTACTGCGGCCTCACTACTGAGGAATTACTCGGCCAAACCGTCAGCCTGTGCGGCTGGGTGCATCGTCGCCGTGATCACGGCGGCGTGATCTTTATCGATCTGCGCGACCGTGAAGGTCTGGTGCAGGTTGTCTGCGATCCAGATCGCGCAGATGTGTTCAAGGCAGCGGAAACTGTCCGCAATGAGTTCTGCCTGCGCATTACCGGTCTGGTACGTCCTCGTCCAGAAGGCACAACCAACGCGAATCTGAAATCCGGCAAGATCGAAGTGCTGGCGCAAAATGTTGAAATCCTGAATCCATCGGTCACGCCACCGTTCCAGCTGGATGACGACAACCTGTCCGAAACCACACGCCTGACACACCGCGTGCTGGATCTGCGCCGCCCGCAAATGCAAAACAACCTGCGCCTGCGTTACAAGGTTGCGATGGAAGTGCGCAAGTTCCTGGATGCCAACGGCTTCATCGATATCGAAACACCGATGCTGACCAAATCCACACCGGAAGGCGCACGCGACTATCTGGTGCCGTCTCGTGTCAATGCCGGTAACTTCTTTGCGTTGCCACAATCGCCGCAGTTGTTCAAACAATTGCTGATGGTGGCTAACTTTGACCGCTACTACCAGATCACCAAATGCTTCCGCGACGAAGATCTGCGCGCTGACCGTCAGCCAGAATTCACCCAGATCGATTGCGAAACCTCGTTCATGAACGAACAGGAAATCCGCGACATGTTTGAAGGCATGATTCGCCTGGTCTTCAAAAACACGCTGGATATCGACCTGCCAAATCCTTTCCCGGTCATGGATTTTGCCGAAGCAATGGGCTTGTACGGTTCCGACAAACCTGACATGCGCGTCAAGCTGCAATTCACTGAATTGACGGATGTGATGAAAGACGTGGATTTCAAAGTCTTCTCCGGCGCCGCCAACATGAACAATGGCCGCGTGGTTGGCTTGCTGGTGCCAGGTGGCGCTAACATGCCGCGTTCTGAAATCGATGCCTACACACAATTCGTTGCGATTTACGGTGCCAAAGGTCTGGCGTACATCAAGGTCAATGAACTGGCAAAAGGCCGTGACGGTCTGCAATCGCCTATCGTTAAAAACATCCACGATGCAGCGTTGACACAAATTCTGGAGCGCACTGGTGCCAAAGACGGCGATCTGATTTTCTTTGGCGCGGATAAAGCCAAAGTCGTCAACGACGCGATCGGCGCCTTGCGTGTCAAAATCGGCCACAGCGAATTCGGCAAAGCCAACGGCCTGTTCGAAGATGTCTGGAAACCATTGTGGGTTATCGACTTCCCAATGTTTGAACATGACGAAGAAAACGACCGCTGGACAGCAACGCACCATCCGTTTACCGCACCAAAAGACGGTCACGAAGACCTGATGGAAAGCGATCCGGGTAAATGTATCGCCAAAGCCTACGACATGGTATTGAACGGCTGGGAACTCGGCGGTGGTTCTGTCCGTATCCACCGTGCAGACGTACAAAGCAAAGTGTTCCGTGCCTTGAAGATCGACGATGCAGAAGCACAATTGAAATTCGGCTTCCTGCTCGATGCATTGCAATACGGCGCGCCACCGCACGGCGGCCTGGCTTTCGGTCTGGATCGTATCGTCACCATGATGACCGGTGCCGAATCGATCCGCGATGTGATCGCTTTCCCGAAAACACAGCGCGCGCAATGTCTGTTGACGCAGGCACCATCCGAAGTCGACGAAAAACAATTACGCGAACTGCATATCCGTCTGCGTGCAACCGAGCCAGCGATCAAGGCTTAATGCACTTAATGGCATGTTGATAAAAAAGCGCGGCTGGTCCGCGCTTTTTTTGTATGTGAACAAAAAACGGCATCTCAAAAATCTGGCCAGGGCCGGGCAAAACACGTGAGCCGGATGACACCCACTTTGCAAGGCAGGCGAAATACCGGGCGCTTGTTTTCCTTTGACCAGCAAGCAGGATGTGCTTTGTTTGTGCGGACTTGCCGCAGATGGCTACTTGTTACAGCGGTTACATTTTCATTGCGACGAAAGACGTAAATTAAAGTACATTATGGCAATTTCTTTACACACTTCCTGAAACCGCTTATGAAAATTTGTACTTCGAATTCTTGCAAGAAAACACTGGCATTGTTGATGGCATCTGGTCTGTTGTTAAGCGCGTGTGGGCAAAAGAAAACCGAGCTCGGTGAAGGATCGTCCGAAGTGACCGGCTCTGCCGGGCCAGCCGGAGCAAAAGGTGCCAGCAAAAGTCTGGTGAAATGCGACGCGCCTGTCGCCACGTTGGCTTTGGTGGAAAACCCGAATGGCTATGCGATGCAGACGCAATACAACTTGCCTGCGTCGCCTGTACCGTTGATACGCTTGCTGGCGCAACAAAGCGGCTGCTTCCGCGTTGTCGATCGCTCGGCAGGCTTAAAAGCCGTGATCAGAGAGCAGGAATTGCAGGATCAGGGCATCTTGCGCAAAAACACCACCGTGCATAAAGGGCAGGGCTACGAAGCGCAATACACGATGACCCCTAGCCTGACATTTTCTGAAAATAAAGCCGGTGGCGACAT
>JAGWUK010000835.1 GCA_028868455.1 Burkholderiales bacterium
TCGATCAGAACAGAAATTTTGATCTCGGATGTCGAGATCATCAGGATATTGATGCCCTCTTCTGACAAGGTGCGGAACATTTGCGAGGCGATGCCGACATGGCTGCGCATGCCTACGCCAACGACGGAGACCTTGGAGACTTTGGCATCACCAACGATGCTGGCGGCACCGATATGCGCCTTGACGCTGCCTTCCAATACTTCCATGGCTTTGCTGTATTCGCCGCGCGGTACGGTGAACGTGAAGTCCGTTTTGCCTTCGACCGATTGGTTCTGGATGATCATATCGACTTCGATATTGGCATCAGCGACTGGCCCCAGAATCTGGTAGGCGATGCCTGGCTTGTCCGGTACGCCTAAAACGGTAATTTTGGCTTCATCACGGTTAAACGCGATGCCGGTGATGGTAGCTTGTTCCATGTGTGTATCTTCCTCAAACGAAATCAGGGTGCCGGAATTAGCTTCTTCTTCCAGCGGCATTAATGGGTCGGTCAGCGATGACAATACGCGGGTCGGCATGCGGTAGTTTCCGGCGAATTCCACGGAGCGTATCTGCAATACTTTGGAACCCAGCGACGCCATTTCCAGCATTTCTTCAAAGGTGACGGTTTTCAGGCGACGGGCGTCGGAAACGACGCGCGGATCGGTGGTATAGACGCCGTCGACGTCGGTGTAAATCAGGCATTCCTGCGCTTTGAGCGCGGCCGCAACAGCGACTGCCGATGTATCAGAGCCGCCACGACCCAGCGTAGTGATATTGCCCAGATCGTCAACGCCCTGGAATCCGGTAATGATGACGATTTTTCCGGCATCCAGATCGGCCTTGACTTTGGCGTCATCGATGGAGGAAATGCGTGCCTTGGTATAAGCAGAATCGGTTTTGATGGCGACCTGCCAGCCAGCGTAGGACACGGCTTGTTTGCCGATGGCTTGCAAAGCCATGGACAGCAAACCAACGGAGACCTGTTCACCAGTTGAGGCGATCATGTCGAGCTCACGTGGGTCAGGCTGCGCCATGATTTCTTTTGCGAGACCGATGATGCGATTTGTTTCGCCAGACATTGCAGATGGCACCACGACGATCTGGTGACCTGCATCATGCCATTTGGCGACGCGCTTGGCGACGTTCTTGATGCGTTCTGTCGAACCCATCGAAGTACCGCCGTATTTGTGGACGATTAAAGCCATAGAATTGAAGTCTAGAGAGGTGAAAAATGCGTTAAATCAACCTCTTACTGTACATGCTGCTCCGCAAAATAACAAGGAGCCAAGACCAGGAAATTCGGAAGAATTAATGTCAAAACAAGAACTTAAAGCAAATTTTGTACAGATTTCATTGCAAAATTTAAACTTTTTTGAGCGACAAAAAAAAACTTCCGTCAGGCAAGTTATTGAAGCTGGTATGCAGTCGCCTTATCTGCATCCCACATCTATGGGGAGTATAGGCAAAAATTGACTGATTCCGCGCATATGTACTGCGACATCAATATATACTCCTGCCTAGTATACAGGCAGTCAATCGACTGGATCGGGCTATGACTGGCTTACGGTCCTCATTACTTATACACATATCAATATAAAAATATGATAGATCACATGTCGCCATGTAGTCTGTCGCTCTTCGATTTTTTACTTTTTCCCGTAGTTTGAAAACAAACGT
>JAGWUK010000093.1 GCA_028868455.1 Burkholderiales bacterium
GATCGTCAGTTTCCTTAGTTGGAGGGCGATCTTTTTATTGCTTTTTGCTTATTCTGTATTGTTGTGGTGGGCTTGCTTTAAATACTTGCCGGAATCACTTCCTGCAAGCAAACGTCAAGGTTTTAGTGCGAAATTTTTATGGGATAGCTACAAAAAAGTCTTTCAATCGCCTTTGTTTCATTTAAAGGCAGGAACTATCGCATTCAATTTTGCCGGAATGTTTTTATATGTTTCGGCTGCACCTGCATTTATTACCCAGCATCTGAAGCTGCGCCCGGATCAGTTTGGCTGGCAGTTTGTTCCATCGGTCGCCGGGATTTTTTTAGGTGCGCTCGCGGCAAACCGACTGGCGGGGAAAATTTCAGTGTGGAAACAAGTCAGTATCGGCTTTTGCTTTTTGCTGGGTGCTTCTGTTTTTAACGTGGTTTACCATTTTTTCTTTCCGCCATCTTTATTCTGGTCTGTTGCGCCCTTATTTTTTTATACTTTTGGCATGTCTTTGGTGGCTCCTGGGGCTACTTTGCTGGTTCTGGACTTGTTTCCGACTATCCGTGGTGTCGTTGCGTCATGCCAATCGGCAGCCATGACTTTTTTGGGCGCCATGATTGCAGGTATCGCGGCGCCAGCCTTGGATCATTCTGTTTTGACGCTTGCATTGGGGCAATTCGCCTGTGCTTTGATTGGCGCAATTTTGTGGTATAGCGGCAGAGCTTACTGGCGCGCTATGACAAATCAGAGTCAAAACGCGTGGGAAACCATCGGTTGAAAAAAATCAATATTACTTCTTGAAAAAGCATTAATCACCCTCACGTGCATGGTGCTGTGCAGCATTGTCAAAAAGTGACTATAATGCGTCGCATTCAGCAAATTGCACTTTGGAAACTGCATGCAAAAAGATAAAGATACACACCTGTCTTTTTGATGCAACACCTTACAAAGTCAAGATTGGCAAGCATCCTGATTTCATCAAGCTGTCACTTTTCGCAGGTATCGTGACACTTGTCATTGGGTCATTTTTTTGATCTGAGGCTGAAACTAGACCTGCACTTCCGTTTTTGTCGCGCGTTTTTTCTGTGCTGCAGCAAAAATTTAACATTCATTTTTGGATACTAGATAATGAAAAAATCATTCGTCGCACTCGCTCTGATGGGTGCATTCTCCGGCGCAGCATTCGCGCAATCTTCCGTAACTATGTACGGTATCGTCGACATGGGTTTGGTTCGTGAAGACAATGGCTCTGCTGCTGGTGCAAGAACTGCTTTGGATAGTGGTATCCAAAACGGTTCCCGCCTCGGCTTCAAAGGTACAGAAAATCTGGGCGGCGGTTTGAAAGCAAACTTCGTTCTGGAAATGGGTTTGAATGCAGACACTGGCGCGTCCGGTCAAGGCGCGACTTTTGGTCGTCAAGCGTATGTCGGTCTGGCTGGTGATTTCGGCTCTGTAAATCTGGGTCGTCAAAAATCTGTAACTTATGACCTCGGCGATGACATCGATCCATTCCACATCGGCATGGCTGGTGATATAGGCCGTTTGTTCAAAACGACTAACCGTAACAACAATGCAGTAACTTACGCGACAACTAACCTGAGCGGTTTTGTTGGTACAGTTCAATACGCATTCGGTGAAGTTGCTGGTGATACTGCTGCTAACCGTACAATCGGTTTGTCTGGCAAATACCATGCTGGTCCAGTCATGGCTGCAATCGCCTACGAAAAAGTTAACGATGCATTGGGTAACGACCTGGCAGGCGGCAAAAAAACTTTGGTTGGTGGTACTTACGATTTCGGCGTTGCTAAAGCGCATGCCGCATTCGAAACAATCAAAGGTGGTACTTCTGACCAGCGCGTTTGGATGATCGGTACAACAGTACCTTTCGGCCCAGGTGCATTCTTGGCTGACTACACACGTGTGACTAACAAAGCGGCTTCAAATGCGGATGGCAATCAATTCGCAGTTGGCTACACATACGACTTGTCCAAGCGTACTGACATCTACACATCGTTCTCTCGCACTGCCAATGACAGCAATGCAACATATAATCTGGATAAATCGGCAAAAGCCGGTGGAACTGACAAACTGTTCAACGTCGGTATCCGTCACAAGTTCTAATCCTGATCAGGCGCTGTGCCTGATATAAGATAGGAATAAAAACAAGGCAGCCGCTCCGGCTGCCTTGTTTGTTTTTATGCCATGATGTGGAAGAATGCGTGTCCCAATGTGCTAAAAAATCCACGGAATGTGTCGCCTATGTGAAGCGGCAAGGTGATTGGCTTCGTGAAAGAGCATATTCCTGCATGCATGCATATTGGTTTGTTACAATGCAATCACATTGAGTTGAAAAGTGTAATCATGAAAACTTCGCTGAAAAGCTATATTTCCCCGTTCATTGCTGTGGCTTGTTACGCATTTGCAAGCTTGGCCATTGCCCAAGCGCCCGCGAAAAGCAAGGTTGATCCGACACCGCCAAAGTTGGAAAAACTGGAAGAAGGTCCCAGTGATCCAGCATTGACGGCTGGCAAACCTCAACCGCGCAACAAAATTTCTGAAAAACGTAACAATGCTGGCAAAGTAACAGAAGTCGAAGTGAAATCCGGCAAAAGTAGCTACGTTTTGAAAGCAAACCCTGAAGTTGGAAATGCCCCCAAAGGTACCGTGCAAGGTGACGCCAATCGTGCCGCGCAATGGAAAATTCTCGAGTTCGGCGGAAAAAAAGAAAGCAAGGAAGTTGAACCAGTACCAGTTCTTCCGCCTGCACCGAAAGCTGGTGCAAAAAGTGCGTCTAATTCAAAATAAAATTTTTATAGTCTTTTATAAGTCATAACATGGCAGTTTTTACACCGGTCACGCTAAACGACCTGGATACCTGGATGTTGCAGTTCCCTCTGGGAAAAGCATTGGCAGTAAAAGGAATCGCGTCAGGCATCGAGAATAGTAATTTTTTTATTACGACGGAATCTGGCGAATATGTCCTGACGATTTTTGAGAACCTGAATTTTGAGCAGTTGCCATTTTATCTGAAGCTCATGCGGCACCTGGCTGATCATGGTGTTCTTGTTCCCGCACCAATTGCCAATGCAGAGGGGGAACTGGTAACTGCTTTGCACGGCAAGCCAGCCGCCATCGTCAGCAAGTTAGATGGTACGTCACAAATGTCTCCACAAGCTGTACATTGTGCTGCTGTCGGTGCGATGCTGGCGCGCATGCATCTTGCCGCAGCAGATTTTCCTATTCGCCAGCCCAATTTGCGTGGCCTTGAATGGTGGCATGAAACTACGCCAAAGGTATTGCCGTTTTTAACCGATGATCTTCAGCATTTATTGCGTGCGGAAGTGCATTTTCAAGATGCATTTGAAAGCACGCCCATTTTCCATCGATTACCAAATGGTCCGATACACGCAGACTTATTCAGAAATAATGTCATGTTTGATGGCGAGCGTTTAACCGGATTTTTTGATTTTTACTTTGCCGGTTGCGATACTTGGATTTTTGACATTGCTGTTACTGTCAATGACTGGTGCATCGATGTCAGAACCGGGGAGTTGGATCATGCTCGCGTTAAGGCACTTCTTGAATCTTATCAGGATGTAAGGCCATTTACGGATGAGGAGCGGGTAGCCTGGCAACCGATGTTGCGAGGGGCGGCACTTCGATTCTGGTTATCCAGACTTTACGATTATTATTTGCCGCGTGACGCCGAGATGCTGACTCCCCACGACCCTACACATTTTGAGCGCATTTTACGCCTGCGCGAATCACAACCCGTACCTGCATTGCCACCAAAACGATGATTGTTCCTAATGCAATGACCGGTTGGTTATGGGTAAAACAGGGGCTGTCGCTATTTCGCCGTCAGCCCGCCGAAGTTTTGACGCTGTTTTTTTCCTACATGTTCCTCAACATGGGAATCGGATTGCTTCCCGTTTTAGGGCAAGTGTTGCCGCTAATTCTTATTCCTGTGTTCTCTATGAGTTTTATGCAGGCTTGTCGCCAGATTGATTTAGGTGAAAGGGTTTATCCTAATTTGCTTTTGTTCGGATTTCGTTCGCCTGCATTTGTCCGTCTTTTGATGCTTGGTGTGCTGTATCTGATTGCGGCGACGTTGGCGATTTCCATATCCAGACTGTTTGACGGTGGCGCATTTTGGAATTTCGTAACGAATCAGAAGCCGATTGGTAGCGACGAAACACCAGAATCCGGGCTGCTATTTGGCATGTTGGTTTCCGGACTGGTCTACTTGCCGGCGTTAATGGGATTTTGGTTTGCTGCACCGCTAATTGCCTGGAAGCAGATGTCATTGCCGAAAGCATTATTTTATAGCTATTTTTCTGTTTTCAGAGCCGGAAAGGCATTTCTCGTCTATGGATTCGCCTGGATGATGATAGGTATTGTTTTACCTACCATCATCAGTTTGATTATCGCCGTTATCGTCGGTAAGGCGACTATTGTGGTGCTGGCAATGATGCCAGTTTCCGCCATTCTGACCGCCGTCATGTACTGCTCATTTTTCCCGATTTATTTGCAAATATTCGGAAAGCCCGATGTGGAAGATCAGCCAAGTTGATCGTGTTCTGATGGAAGATCAATATCTTCGATAATTTCAAAGCTATGTGTCATTTCGGCAGTTTTTTCTAACATGATAGATGCCGAGCAGTACTTTTCATGCGAAAGCTTAATTGCACGTTCCACCAAATTTGGCTTTAGGTTGCGACCGCGAACCGTAAAGTGAAAATTGATTTTAGTAAACACCTTCGGTTCAGTCTCAGCGCGTTCAGCAATCAGCTTGACATCGCATCCGCGAATATCTTGTTTGCTTTTTCTTAAAATTAAAACGACGTCATACGCAGAGCATCCCCCTGTTCCTAGTAAGAGCATTTCCATTGGTCTGGGCGCCAAGTTGCGCCCCCCACCGTCTGGCGCGCCATCCATCAGAACCGCGTGTCCAGAACCGGTCTCCGCCAAAAATGACATGCCTGATAAACCTGTCCATCTTACTGTTGCTTCCATTCTTGCTCCTGTTAATTGCAAATTCATCTATTTAGAATTGTAGCGCAACAATCATTAGTACAATTTTCTCCCTTTCTTCGAATTATCTTGCACTGCACAATTTCTTGTTCTATTATTGACTCATCGGTCAGTTAATTTTTTATTTTGCTTTGCTAATTACCTGCCTGTCTCCTCCACCTACCCCTTGGTGGATTTAGCCCGAAGTAAGCACTTCGGGTTTTTTTATCCGTCGTGCTTAAAAATTAAACAGTTCTTGCACTAAGTCTTTGAAAATACTATAATTTCAGGCTCTCTATTAGTCCAAGAGAGGAAATACAAGGGAGAGACTGCTGAAGTTTATGGCAGGACCACCGCATAGGGCTGTTTTTTTTTAACTTTTTAGGATTCAACATGAAAACCTTTTCCGCTAAGGGCCATGAGGTTCAGCGCGACTGGTTCGTGATTGACGCGACAGATAAAGTACTCGGACGTGTTGCCAGCGAAGTGGCACTCCGTTTACGCGGCAAGCATAAACCAGAATTTACACCACACGTAGACACGGGCGATTTTATCGTTGTTGTTAACGCAGGCAAACTGCGCGTGACTGGCACTAAAGCTCTGAACAAAACATACTACCGTCACACTGGTTATCCAGGCGGTATCTATGAAACAAATTTCACGAAAATGCAACAGCGTTTTCCAGGTCGTGCACTCGAGAAGGCTGTTAAAGGCATGTTGCCTAAAGGCCCACTCGGCTACGCAATGATCAAGAAGCTGAAAGTCTATGCAGATGCAACGCATCCGCACGCAGCTCAGCAACCACAAGTACTCGACATCTAAGGATTAGCCATGATCGGTAATTATAACTACGGAACTGGCCGTCGCAAGAGCGCAGTCGCTCGTGTATTCCTGAAATCCGGCAGCGGCAAGATTGTTGTTAACGGCAAACCAGCAAACGAATATTTTTCTCGTGAAACTGGCCTGATGGTTATCCGCCAACCTTTGGAATTGACTAATAATCTCGAAACATTCGACATTATGGTCAACGTTCATGGCGGTGGTGAATCTGGCCAATCCGGTGCGGTTCGTCACGGTATCACTCGTGCTCTGATCGACTACGATGCGGCTTTGAAGCCTGAATTGTCAAAAGCTGGCTTTGTTACTCGTGATGCTCGCGAAGTTGAACGTAAAAAAGTTGGTCTGCGCAAAGCACGTCGCGCAAAACAATTCTCCAAGCGTTAATTTTGTCTTGGGAAAAAACCGCCCGTTTGGGCGGTTTTTTTTCGTTTACGCTTTTAAAAATTTTATCTCTGTCGTCCAAATACAAATGCCCTTTTCGACAGCTGTTAAAATAGCGTCAAAATTTCTGGCAAGGAACGAATATGATAAACATTGGAATTGTTGGTGGTACCGGATACACAGGCGTGGAATTGTTGCGCATCTTGGCAACGCACCCACACGCAAAAATTACGGCTATTACTTCTCGTAAGGAAGATGGAATGGCCGTTGCAGAAATGTACCCATCTCTTCGCGGCAGAATTGACATTGCCTTCTCCTCCCCTGATAAAGCGCAGCTCCAGGATTGTGATGTAGTATTTTTTGCGACACCGCACGGCGTTGCGATGGCTCAGACGCCAGAGCTATTAAAAGCGGGAGTAAAAGTAATTGACCTCGCTGCTGATTTCCGGCTTAAAGACGTTGGCCAATTTGAGAAATGGTATGGTATTCCTCATACTTGCCCAGAAATATTAAAAGAGGCAGTTTACGGTTTGCCAGAATTGAATCGCGAAGAAATAAAAAATGCCAATGTGATTGGCAATCCGGGCTGCTATCCAACAACGATGCAGCTGGGATTCTATCCATTGCTCAAGGCGGGCATCGTTGATGCCGGTAACTTGATTGCCGATTGTAAATCAGGCGTTTCTGGCGCAGGTCGTAAAGCTGAAATTGGGATATTGTTTTCTGAAGCGAGCGATTCTTTTAAAGCGTATGGTGTGTCCGGGCATCGTCACACACCGGAAACGATTGCGCAATTGCAGCGATTGACAACAGATACTGTTGATGTTTTGTTCACTCCCCATCTGGTGCCGATGATAAGAGGTATGCATTCGACACTTTATGCGCGCCTCACAAAGAATTTCAGTAACGAAGAACTGCAGGCGCTCTTTGAAGCAGCATATAAAGATGAGCCATTTGTAGATGTTTTACCTTTCGGTTCGCATCCTGAAACGCGTTCTACGCGCGCATCAAACATGTTGCGTCTTGCACTACATCGTCCAAATAATGGCAATACTGTCGTTGTCTTGGTTGTGCAAGATAATCTGGTGAAAGGTGCATCTGGTCAAGCCGTGCAATGCATGAACTTGATGTTCGGGTTGGAAGAAACGACGGGGCTCATGCATGTTCCCGTCCTTCCGTAACTGAAAAATGGCAAAGCAACGGCTTTTAGGAAGGCGTCACGTGTCGTCTAAAATGACGATAGCGCCGGCACAGCCTTGGCCAGTAAAACTGGCTTTAATGGGCGTGGTTGTCGGAATTGCAGGTGCTGTCGCACTTTGGACTTACGATTTAGGCAGAAGTTTTGCGTTTGGACCAAAATTCAGTGAAGAGCAGGTTGAATTGCTGCAAAAGAAAGTCAAGCAATTATCGGAGGAGCGAGACAAATTGATGATTGCGGCGAATACGATAGAAAGCAAAGTGAATATTGATCGCTCAACGCAAAAGCAATTGGCCGATGACGTCAAAACTCTCACTGCGGAAAATACAAAACTCAGGGATGATTTAGCATTTTTTGAAAGTTTGATGCCATCAGCCGCCGGACCTGCAGGAATTTCTGTACAAAATCTGAAATTCGAAATGGTGAGCGATACGCAGTTACGCTACCGCGCATTAGTTATGCAAGGAGGAAAGAGTGAAACAGATTTCACGGGAGAAATGCAATTTAGCTTAAGTCTGGTCGCAGCTGGCAAATCTGCTATCATTCAATTCCCCGATCCAAAGTCCGGTGATGCAGGTAAATTAAAATTGTCGTTCCGACATTATCAGCGACTTGAAGGAATTATTAACTTACCGCCCGGCGCGACGGTAAAGTTGGTGCAGGCCAAAGTGCTCGAAAAAGGACAGGTTCGCGCTCAGCAAGCGGTCAATTTGTAAACTAATGCAAAGATTGATGCTGTCTTTAGGATGACTCCGTTTTTGCAAATTTCCTGAAAAGGGCCATACTCATGTTTAATCGCAAGACTAAAAATACGATAGACAGCCTGATTGGAGCGACAACGACGATAGAAGGCAATCTCCATTTTAAGGGCGGATTGCGTATTGACGGACATATAAAAGGAAATGTCATTGCAGATCATGAAGTATCCAGCATGCTTGTGATTTCGGAGCAAGCGACGATTGATGGTGAAGTTAGAGCGGCACACTTAGTCGTAAATGGCGTAATCAACGGACCTGTTTTTTCATCTGAATTGTTGGAACTGCAGCCTAAGGCAAACATTTCCGGCGATGTCCATTACAAGACTCTAGAAATGCTTAGTGGTGCACTGGTGTCCGGTAAATTGACACATGATTTAATGCACGAACCGGTTCTGAAATTAGCATCGTCGAATGCATAGTTTTTGTCTCAGGTCTATAATGCAGGTAATTACAGATCGAAGGAGTACCAAATGAATGCCGT
>JAGWUK010000836.1 GCA_028868455.1 Burkholderiales bacterium
GATGCCTGGAAAGTGACCATCGTCAAGGCGCTAATGGCAGCCACCGCCTGCCCCAATGTCTATGAATACGCCGACGAACTGGTGCGTAAAGGCGAAGGCCTGCCACTCAACCAGGGCGTGCTGGCTGGCCAAGAGCCGCCGCCAGAGCTGGAATTCGGCACATCTTAATTTCAGCTTCTAGCGACGTTGCGCCGTTTAACGTCCGCGATTTTCCTTGTTTTCCTGCCTGGCCTGTTCAAAACGCTCTTGCGTTTGCGCCTCGTCGCGCTCACCAAACGCATAGTTCGCTTCCAGCCACATCACATTGATGATGCCAAATGCCATCGCCAGCCCTACACCGAGTATCCAGTTGAAATACCACATGCTTATTCCCTTACAAACCAATTGTTAGAAACAATACCAACCCGTATCAATACGCAGAATGCTCATTGGCACGGATATGCGCAGCGTCCACCTTGCCGCGCAAGACGCGGAAAATCCAGCTGGTGTACACGATGATGACAGGCAGGAAAATCACCACCACCCAAAACATCACGCCGAGACTCTTATGACTGGCCACCACATCCCAGGCCGTCAGACTGCTGGCCGGATTCAGCGAAGATGGCATCACGAATGGAAACATCGACGCACCAGCGGTCAGAATAACCATAGTAACAGCGAGCCCACTGCCCACGAAGGCAGCCATTTTTCGTCGTTTATAGGTCATAAAGAGACATGTCAGACCACCGACAAAACCCAGTGCTGGCAGTGCCCAGAGCACCGGCCAGCGCTGATAATTATCCATCCATGCCCCCCGGAACGCGAGCGACTGTTTTCGCGACCGGCATAAAAGCGCTGTTGATGTCCGGCATACTCAGAATGCGATAACCGTCAATGCCATGCGCCACCCAGATGCCACCGATGCCAAAGCAAAGCAGCGTCACGACCGAGGCCAACACCACCGCTTTGCCTGCCCTTTGCGCGATGTCACCATCGGTCTTGATACGCAAGAACGCACCGCCGTGCATGACCAGCATCGCTACGCTCAACACGCCAGCAAGCAACCCGAAAGGATTCAGCAGGCCAAAAAAACCGCCCAGATATTCCAGTCGCATGCTGTCGTCATAATGAAACGGCACGCCTTGCAGTAAATTGCCAAACGCCACGCCGAATATCAAAGGCGGCACAAAACCACCGACGAACAAAGCCCAGTCCCATGCCGAACGCCAGCGCGCATCCTCGATCTTGCTGCGATAATCAAAGCCAACCGGACGGAAGAACAAGGCGAACAACAACAACATCAGTGCGACATAAAACCCGGAGAATGCCGCCGCATACGCCAGCGGCCACGCCGCAAACAGCGCCCCGCCCGCTGTAATGAACCAGGTCTGATTACCCTCCCACGTCGGGCCAATCGAATTAATCACGATACGCCGCTCAACATCGGTTTTGCCGACAAATGGCAACAACATACCGACGCCAAAATCAAAACCGTCCATCAACGCAAACCCGACTAGCAAGACGCCGACAAAACACCACCAGATAAATTTCAAGGTTTCATATTCAAACATGGCGACTCCTCAATGGGTAACAGCAACGGGCTTTTGTTCAAAATGGTATTGGCCGGTATGCAGACTGCTCGGCCCCAAGCGCGCGTATTTGAACATCAAAAATAAT
>JAGWUK010000837.1 GCA_028868455.1 Burkholderiales bacterium
CGACCAAAAAATCACAACAATTGAAGGTTTATCGAAGGATCGGTCACATGTTTTGCAACAGGCTTGGATTGCAGAGCAGGTACCTCAATGCGGATATTGCCAATCGGGGATGCTGATGGCAGCGGCTGCATTGATCGACCAGGTACCCAAGCCGGATGATCAGCAAATTGATGCAGCGATGACCAATATTTGCCGATGTGGAACATACCAGCGTGTAAGAAAGGCGATTAAGCGTGCCACTGGACAGTCGCTATGAGGGATTTATTGCGAAGTTGTAAGTATTGTGTGTTGCTGAGTTTTTTAGCGTGTGTAGTCGCCACTCAGTCCGAAGTCTTTGCAGATTCGCCTGATAGTGTGCAATGGAATCGCATTCAATCCGTATTAACCCATCCGCGTTGTCTGAACTGTCACTCAGCAGGTGAGATGCCCACGCAGGCGGACGACAGGCATAGACATTTGTATCGAGTTGCCAATGGTATCGCTGGCCGAGGTGTTGCGGGTTTAACTTGCATGACCTGCCATCAAAGTTCCAATCAAGAGAGTAGCGGCGTACCTGGCGCCCCAAATTGGCAGCACGCGCCAGTTTCCATGACGTGGGAGTCGACGCCAGGTTACCCATTGACTGCAGCGGATTTATGTCAGACGCTGATGAATCCGACTAAAAATGGCGGGCGCGATGGACAGGCTCTGCTTTCCCATTTGCAGACTGAGTCATTGGTGCGGTGGGCTTGGGAACCGGGAAGTAATTCGCGTCGACAAGCAAGATCGACGCCGCCCATTTCCTTCGAAGAATTTATCCGGACATTTCAACTTTGGGTGGGCGCTGGCGCGAACTGCCCAACAGCCCGCAAATGATTGTCACTTGCTTACCGGAAGAGATTCCGTTTGACGATGAGTGCGACGCACGTGAAACAATAAAATTTAGTCGATTTTAATAAGCGGCGCAATTACTAGACTGCTCGCAGTTTCTCAGCTAGTTGTCTTTGATGCTTTCCCAGAAATACGCCGCTCACCCAAAAATATAGTCCTATCGAAGTATAGAAATATCCAGCAATACCAACAAGATTTTCAGGAAGCACTAAAGCTAGGCAGCAAGACATAATGCCAATTATCATCATTGCAGTATGGTCAACGATTTTGTGCAGTGTCTTTAATTGTTCCAGTTCGTCAAGTTGCAGCTCGACGCGCAAGCGCCAGGCATGAAGATGTAATAGAGTGAAAACCAAGAATACAGCAGCAAAACCCAATCCATAAACGACGAAAAGTATCGTCGCTTCCTTCGGCTCGACTGACGTTGCGCCGCCAAACCAGGAAAGAAATAGGAATTTGAGAGGGTAGACATAAAATAAAACACAAAAAAGCAGCACGCAATTCAGCAGAACTGATGTTGTGTCCTGGAGACCATATCTGCGAAAAAAACGGTAATGCTGAAACCAAATATTTGCAAGGAAGGCGAAGCATGCTCCAAACGCGACAAATCCTTTCATGGCCTCCAATAGTTCGTGAAACGTTTTTGGCACTTCCAGCGAAACGACCAATAGCGTGAGAGCGAAAGCAAAAACAGCATCCGAAAATCCTTCTAGTCTTGAAATCTCTTGCCCTCGCCAACGAAAGTTATCTTCACCCGTCAATCGATTACTCTTCGTGAAAT
>JAGWUK010000094.1 GCA_028868455.1 Burkholderiales bacterium
AGGACTCCGTTTTGTTGATTGGTGCAGCATCCGGTTATGTCGCTGCGTTATTGGCACACATGGCTCGCCATGTCACCGTGCTCGAATCCAGTCCGGAACTCAAGGAGCTGGCAGCAAAAAACCTGAACGCCAATGGTGTCAGGAATGTCGATCTGATTCTGGCAAACGGGCTATCGGACAAACATACGGGAACATACGACGCGATTTTGGTGGCCGACTCCCTGGACGAAATTCCTGAAAATCTGAAGCAGCAACTTAATGTCGGTGGTCGTTTGCTGGTCGTTGTAGGTCAGTTACCGATGATGACGGCGAAGTTAGTAACACGTCAAACGAACACCGAATTTTCGACAAAAGATTTGTTCGATACCGTAGTACAAGCGATGCCGGGTGTGCTTCATGCCTCGCACTTTACTCTCTGAGATGATTTCCGGACGATAAAAACGTATGCAACATATCACCGCACCCGAGCTCGCAAAACTACTGGCCGATAACGCGCAGAAACCGCCCCTATTGCTGGATGTGCGGGAACCTTGGGAGCATCAGACCTGTCATATTCCCGGTGTACAACTGATGCCTATGCAGGCAGTGCCGGCGCGTATTAACGAGCTTGATCCGGACAGTGTTGTTGTCTGCATTTGCCATCACGGCGGCCGCAGTATGCAGGTAGCGAATTTTCTGGAGCGTCAAGGTTTTAGTCGAGTGATTAACCTGACTGGCGGTGTGCACGCGTGGGCACAGCAAGTCGATCCAAGTATGCCTACCTATTAACTTTTTTATTGATCCGGAGCATTACATGCGTAATCCAATTATCGCTACTTTAATTGCCAGTGCCTTCCTGTCGTTGAATGCCGGTGCGACTGATTTGCTGCAAATATATAAAGACGCGCTCGCTAACGATGCACAATATGCGAGTGCCCGCGCATCGTTCACTGCGGGGCAGGAAAAACCAGTACAAGGACGTGCGGGTTTATTACCCGGCATAGCTCTGAAAGGCAGTGATACCAAATCGAGTACGGACAGTGAATCGGATGCGATTGCCGGAAGTCGGACATACAAGGGCGTGACAAACACGTGGACACTGGCGCTGTCGCAGCCTTTGTTCAATTGGGCGAACTGGCAACAGTATGAACAGGGCAAGTTGTCTTTGCTGGTCAGTAATGCACAATTTTCCCAAGCGAAGCAGGATTTGATTGTACGTGTGGCGCAAGCGTATTTCGATGTGCTGGCAGCGCAAGATACGCTGGCGACATTGCAAGCGCAAAAAATTGCAATTTCCGAGCAACTTGCTTCGGCCAAGCGAAACTTTGAAGTCGGTACTTCCACAATCACTGACACACACGAAGCTCAGGCACGATACGATCTGGTTACTGCACAAGAATTTGCGGGTCAAAGTGATTTGCAAGTGAAGCGCTCTGCATTGCAGCAGATCATTGGTAAAGAAGCAGGTGATCTTGCATCACTGAAAGCCGGAGTGAAATTGCAAGCGCCGCAGCCGGGGAAAATTGAAGATTGGGTATCGTTTGCCGAAAAGCAAAATTACGGCGTCGTTGCTTCGCAAGTTGCGGTTGAAATTGCCAAGCGCGATATTGAAAAAAATCGTGCTGGTCATTATCCGACTGTCGATCTGGTCGCCAGTACCGGGCGTACATCAAATGCAGGTGCAACAAATTTAAGCGGTACCGGTGTAGCTAAACCGACGACTATTGGCGTGCAATGGACGATTCCTATCTTCTCAGGTTTTTCTGTCGATAGCCGCGTCAAGGAATCGATCGCACTGGAAGACAAGGCGCGTAATGATCTCGAAGCGAATCGTCGTGCAGCAGCGCAAGGAGCACGCCAGGCGTATGTGGGCGTCACCAGCGGACTGGCTCAGGTGAAGGCTTACGAGGCAGCGGAAATTTCCAGCCAATCAGCATTGGATTCGAATAAGCTTGGGTATCAGGTCGGTGTCCGTATCAACATTGATGTTTTGAATGCACAGCAACAGTTATACACGACACGCCAGACACTGGCGAAAGCACGTTACGACACCATCATGAACGGCTTGCGTTTAAAATCTGCAGCTGGCAATTTGCAAGAGCAGGATTTGAATGAGGTGAATGCCTTGCTGCAGCATTAACGCGAAATCGCACAGCATCGCCAAGTATCGGTGCAGTACATAACAAAAAACCGCAGCTTTACGTTGCGGTTTTTTTGTGGGAATTTTTAACGCTGAATAAGTTGCCTGCGTTTGATTTTATTTTGTAACTGCAGCACGCCATAAATCAAGGCTTCGGCAGTAGGCGGGCAGCCAGGAATATAAACATCGACGGGTACAATCCGATCGCAACCGCGAACGACAGAGTAAGAGTAGTGATAGTAGCCGCCGCCGTTTGCGCAAGAACCCATGGAAATCACGTAACGCGGTTCTGCCATCTGATCGTAAATACGACGCAGAGCTGGCGCCATTTTGTTGGTCAACGTGCCAGCAACGATCATCAAGTCAGCCTGGCGTGGGCTGGCGCGCGGAATCATGCCGAATCGCTCCATATCGTAGCGCGATGCCGCCGCTTGTATCATTTCCACAGCACAGCAGGCCAAACCGAAAGTCAGATACCACAGACTGTTCGTTCGTATCAGGTTGGCGACATCGTCCAGTCGAGTGAGGATGACGTGATCTTCATTGATTACTTCAGTACTATCCATAATGACTCCACATGATTGCAATGCATGCAGTCTAGTGAAGAGTTATTGTGGTGAATTGTATCAATACGTCAATTTTGTACCTATCCGACAAACTGGATCGTTATTTTGTTTTCGACGAAAACGGTGATCCGGATATCGATGAACAACACGTAAATTTTTCGGAAAAGGACATCGGCGCAGGCAATGTGACTCATACGATAAGGCGATCCTGCACCGCGTGGTAAAGGACGGCCTTGCGATCAAAAGTAATAGCGCAGAGATGCCTGCCATGAACGCTGTTGTGGGGTTGCGCCGTAAGTGCTGACAGCGTCACCGCTATTGACTTGAAATTGCAGTGCAAGATCAACGCGATCCAGATGATAACGGGCTTCTAACCACGTGAGGCGACTGTGATCGACGAGGCTCATTTTCAGCATCGCGCTCAGATCCAGATGGGGAAACATTACGTCCTGCCAGTTGGCGTACAAGAACATCTCTTGCCTGGTCGCCAGTTCTTGCGCAGATTGTTGCAGCATTCTGTACCGCGTATAGTTGAGTGGCGAGCCGCGCCTCAGCATGGCCCATTGAGCTTGATACGGGGCTGTGCCATTGAACTCAAATTCCGCAGTCAGCGAGAGCTTGTTTTCCGTTGTGTACGTGACGCCTGTCGAAAGATGTTGGCGAAATGCAGTGTCATCTGGCAAAAGCAATGCCTGCGACATCAATGAAGGTAAACGACCACCTGACCATTCAAAATAGGCCACTGTTGCGTCGTTGACCAATGTCGTCAGATTCAGACCAATCTGTGGAGATTGTTCCTTGGATCCAAAGATCAGTAATTGCGGCGCAATGTCTTTTGTAAATTGCTGGCTGAGCGCAAGCAGCCAACGTTGTTGATGATTGGTTGCGCCAAAATCCGGATTCAAGGCAGCCGTGTTGCCCTGTTCGCTGATTTTTGGCGAATACATCGCGGTGATCGATCCTTCCGCCCAGAGCTTTTGCGCACGCAACATGACGCTACCCATTCTGTTTTTTTTCAGGCTGGATGGATCAACTGAAATGACAGAACGTACGGCGTCGGTACGAAAAAAATCGGTTGGATTATAGCCATTGGCAACACCTTGATAGGCGTTGATGCGACCGAAGTCTATCATCTGTTCCAAACCAGGTTGCCAGCTCAGATAGGCTTCTTTCAGTGTATTTACCGCGTCCTGGCGACCAGGACGTTCACGCCAGTTGAAGTCCAATCGATCGGCCAGCAGGGCGCGCCACTCTGCGGAGATTTTTTTGTCCAGCAACAGATCCAGGGAGAGCCGCTGATTGTGGTTTGCAGAAAAATCATTGCGCGCAACAGCGTGTTCGATAGCGCTTTCCGCATACCAGTGTATGTCGCTGGAAGTATGCCTATTTTGCGTTGCCGTGTCAGCCAGGAGCAAGGCATTCAGATCATCATCCGCTTGGACTGATCCAGCTGCCAGCAAACCTGCCAGCGCAATTTTTTTAACTCTATTCATTCAGGTTTAAAGCGAGGAAGATAATCGCGCTGCAACCAGGCATCCGGCACATCCCGTTTCGCATAATCGGACAGCTGCATGACAGTGACCCAATTCGGATCCAGCCCGTCAATGATGACGGTTTCTGTTGGCCTATCTTGGCCCAGCTGTTGCTGGTAATGCCGAAAATACGCGGTCTTGAGCAATCGTCCACTTTCCGTGTAATAGCGTGCTTTCAACGGATGTTTGTTTTTGACGTCAATCCATAGCTCAATGTGGTGGTAGGTGACATCGGCAGTGATGGCTGCCAGCGCCAGCTTGTAGCACAAGCGTGTTTGTCGCTCGCCATCCCTGATTTCTTCTTCGGACGCCAGCGTCGCCTGATAGTCTTTGGCGAGATTGACCGTGACGACGTCGCCGTTAGCCGCCTGGCCCAGCAAACGTTGTTGGGGAGATATACGTATGCTCGCTTTATTGGCCGGATCGTAAAACCACAAATCATTACCGCTTTTAAGCATCAGTTTATTGGCGTCGCGTGCCGGGGCAACAAAACGTATCAGGTTGCGGAACTGACCATTGCTATTGTCGGCCTTGGAATAGACCGCCAACGTGCTGCTGTCGGTTTGTTTTCCATTCCTGTATTCGGTTAGCGTAGTCGTTAATCCAAATGGAAAATCTGGATTGCGGACAGCATCACTGGCTGCCAGAATTTCCTGTGCATTGATATCAGCGGATTGTGCATTGGCGATGCCGAGGAGTGCCAGAAACGTGAATGCAAATAATGTGCTGAGATTTTTCATGTTTTACCTTTACACATGACGCAAGGCGTCGACAATCATCATTTTTGCCGCGCGATTCGCTGGCCACCATGCGGAAATGATGGCGACAACAATCAAGCTGAATGCGGTTCCGAAAATCAGTCCGGGATCACCCCAGATGCGAACCTTTAACGGATAGGCATAGACATAACCTGGTGGTGTCCACGTCAATCCGCCGTGATTGATCAGATAGGCGATCAGCAATGCACTCAAGACACCTAATACGGCACCTATGCATCCCAGTAGCATTCCCTCGCAAATAAACAGGCGTCGAATACCGCCGCGTCGCTGGCCGATTGCGCGCAAAGTGCCGATTTCTGTCGTACGCTCAACGACTGCCATGCTCATGGTATTGCCAACCATGAACAGTACGATGACACTGATCAGTATGGCGATGAAGCCGAATACGGAATCAAAGAACTGTATGGTTTGTCCGTAAATGGGCGTCAGGGTTTCGTAATCAAGCACTTCCAGTGGCGCACCTTTGAATGACGTCGCCAACAAGGTTTCCAGGCGCGCTTTGGCTGCCGGAATTTGTGCGGTGTGATGAAGCTGAATTTGTATGGCCGTCACTTGGGGCTGGTCGCTGCCGAAAATCAACTTTTGCGCCTGGGGCAGATGCATGATCATGAAATTATCATCGAATTCTTTTAGCCCCCAATTCTCTGCCTTGACGACCGTCAGGCTGGCGACGTTGGGGGCGCCATGCAAATTGGCCGCCAGCATTTCTATCGCAGTTTTGCTGGATACTTTGGATTCACCTCGTTCCTGATCCGAAAGTGAAACGATGTCGGCAGGAAGTGACGCCGCATTTGCCGGTATCTGGGGCGCTTCTGGCGCTGCCTGCTCACCACAATCGCTGACATGCAATGGCGCGCACAATTGCAACATTCTGGCGACGCCTGTACCAATAATGACGGCATCCGGGCTGGTTCCAGTCAAAGCGAATTTTGGCGAATAACTGGCGCTGCCATAATCATCCCAATTACGTAACTGGTTTTGATCTTTGACGATGATACCTGTCGCAATCACGCTTTTTGAAATGCCTGCGGCAAAGTTGCCGGCAATACCGCCTAATTGCAACTTGGGCGTGACGACAGTCAGCATCGGAGCAAGGACAGGATCTTGTTTGACAACGTCGATAATGCGTTGATAGTCAGCAATGCCGTAGGCAGCTGGATTGCCACTGCCATATAAAAAATAGTTTTTGTGCTGGATTTGCAGATGTCCATGCAACTGAACATAACCGGTCTGCATCGCATAAATGGAATTGCGGCTATAGCCGCCAAATATCAGAATCGCACCGAGACCTATCATCATCGCCAGCAGGGTGACCAGTGAGCGCCGGCGATTACGCAATAGATTGCGCAATGCAAGAGAAATGGTTTTCATGCGACGGCTTCCTTCTGATTGATATCGCGTTCAATGTGTGTGATCCGGCCATCGCGAATAAAAATGGCATCGTCCGCTTCCGCCTGCACTTGCGGATCATGAGAGGAAAAAATGAAGGAAACATGATGCTCACGCTGCATTCGGCGCATGAGCGCAATAATTGCAGCGCCTGTGAAACTATCCAGGTTGGCTGTTGGTTCGTCGGCCAGTACCAGTTTCGGTGACGTCGCCAGTGCACGTGCAATGGCGACTCTTTGGCGCTGGCCTCCCGATAACTGGCCAGGGCGATTGCTGGCGCGATCTGCCAGACCGACTGCATCCAAAAGCATCATGACGCGTTTTTTTCGTTCGGCTGCTGGCATATTGGTCAACAGCAACGGATATTCGATGTTTTCGTAGCTGCTCAACACAGGCATCAGATTGAAGTTCTGAAAGATAAAACCAAGATGGCGGGCACGAAAATCCGATAGATCGTCATCCTTCATTGTCATGGTCGCCTGGCCAGCAACGAGCACTTCACCTTGATCGGGTTTGTCTATGCAACCGATCACATTGAGTAACGTGGTTTTCCCGCTGCCGGATGGCCCGGAAATGACAGTAAAACAATCAGGACGAATTTCCAGATTAATATCAATCAATGCCGGAACGGCGACGGAATCAAGCTGATAGGTTTTCCCTACCTGCTTGAGTATGACTGGCTGCATAGTATTTCCCTGTAGATTTCGGGACTCACGCAAAATCGTTCCAGCCGTGTTTGGCATCGTGCTGGCCATGGCATAAGGCCTTTTTTCCAAAGTGTGCGGGAACAATTTTTCGTGAGTCTTCAGTATTTTTCGGCGCTTATCGCTTCTGCGAACAACAAAGATAAAAGTCAAAGTGCAAAAGCAGAATTACGCTGATCGCGATGACATTGCCAAGCGTAAAGAAGATACCGGGAAATTACTTGTATTCACGCGTCAATTTTGTATGGACACGTCAATCGACAGCAATAAAAAGATTTTTGAAATCCGATTGATTTAAACGATATAGCCAATATCCGGGGTCGTTGCTGGCGATTTTTTGCAGCAATTGTGCGGGCGATATCCCGGCGAGTTCGGTAAATTCCCTGTGCATATGTGCCTGATCGTAATAGCCTGATTCTTGCGCTATCCGAGTCAGATCACCCCAGCTGGCCGATTGATCGATGATACGCGGCAAAGTTAGTCCAAATCGCGTGACACGTCTGACATCGCGCAAATTCAATCCAAACAATTCACGTACGCGGCGTTCAAGCTGGCGTTGACCGATTCCAAAATACAAAGATAAATCGAGCAAAGGAATAAACATTTTCTTGTGCGCGGCCAGGAAGGAATTTGCCAGGCTTTGTTTTGGGCGATGATCCAGAATGTCCAACAAGAACTCTTGAAATAACTGCACCATTTCCTGAATCGTGCAGTCCTGGCCGATTTGTTGCAAGAGTTGTTCTACCCGCAGTGGATCAACGACGTCTTGCACCGGGACTTGTTGACCAACCAGGTCGGCAACTGACAGTCCCAGAGCGGCTTGCAGCATGCCGGGTATAAAGCAAAACGAAATACAGATCGTTTCGCTGTCATAAACCGCGTGAACTGGCGTCATATACGGACCACGCAGGAAAAAGCGATCACTCTCCAGCAAATCACCATTTTCCGTCACAATTTTGGCTTTACCGCGAACAAAGAACATCATTGACGCACTGAGACCTGCGGGTATGCGTGACTCACCACCATTAAACTCCGTCACCAGCAAATGCATGATCAACTTCGACAGTTTAGGATGCGGCGGTATAACGTGGAATTGCATAGCGCGATAAATTTGGTCGTGAGTTGCCGGGCATGGCGGCGTGAAAATTGCGTTGCTATTTTACCTAAGCCAGGAGCGAATGGACGTTGCTCCGGCTGATCCTGGCTTACTTAATTTTGCCGGATCGTTAATACATGAAGAGCGCGTACGCCAAGCGGCAATTCAAGACGATTGGTGTCATTGAGCGAATACCGAGGTTGACGCGTATCTGCCGGAGTAGAGCTGTTTAATTACGCGTTGCCAGTTTGATGCCAAATCCTATCAGGGCAATACCGGCCAGGCGCGTGGCAATCCTTCTGGCGGAGGGGATAGCTTTCAATCTGCTGGCAATAAAATTTCCCAGCAATACCAACCCGGCCTGATAAAGAAAACTGATCACAGTCACATGCGCCATCATTGCCATCAGCGTGACGCTGGATGATTGT
>JAGWUK010000838.1 GCA_028868455.1 Burkholderiales bacterium
TGGATGACAAAAAAAAAAGCGGATTGCATCAGTTAGACTTTCTCCGATGTAACCCGCGTGAGGGAAAAGGGTGGAGTGAGGTTTAGCTTAAAAGTACGGCTCGGGTATTTCAGGCGGTGGCCAATGAGGCAATGTATGTCCGGCGCTCTAAACCAGTAAAGGCGAAATTGACTTCCGGTTGCTTGCCAGAAATGATTTCAGCGATCGCGCGTCCTGATCCCGCTCCCATCGTCCAGCCAAGCGTGCCGTGTCCTGTATTTAAAAAGAGGTTGTTGTATTTTGTTTTTCCAATATAGGGGACATTGGACGGAGTAAGTGGTCGTAGTCCGGTCCAATAAGTTGGATCATCATAGTTACATGCTTGCGGGAATAGTTCGCGTGTGCGACGCGTGATTGCTTCGCAGCGCGCTGTATTTAGTTCTCGCGTGTATCCGTTGATTTCGCAGGTTCCTGCGACACGCAGGCGGTCGCCAAGCCTTGATACGACAAGCTTGTAACCATCGTCCGTCAAAGAAATGGTTGGTGCTTCGTCCGGATTAATGATCGGGTAAGTCGCTGAATACCCTTTGCCAGGATAGATCATCAAGTTGACGCCCAGCGGTTTCAATATCGGCTGTGAGAAGCTTCCCATTGCCATGACGAAAGCATCTGCGTGCAAAACCTGGTGTCGCCCTTCGGCATCGATTACTTCTACGCCGGTAATTGTGGCAGAGGCGCCGCTGCCTTCGGTGAGCAGGCGGGTTACACTGGTGTTGAATCGAAAGCTCACTCCTGCCTCTGCCGCTTTGCTGGCGAGTCCGCTGGTGAATTTGTAGACGTCGCCGGATTCATCCGTTTCCGTGTAGTCACCGCCAACAATCTTGTCACGTATGCGTGCTAAAGCAGGTTCACGCCGGACAACTTCATCGGCATCAATAGAATCACGCTGACATCCGAGGTCACGCATCAGCTTCGCTGCTGGCAAAGAATTTTCAAATTCTTTCTGATCGGTATAAAAATGCAGGATGCCTTTAGTGAGGCAATCATAGTCGATCCCGGTTTCGGCACGGGTTGCTTTTAAGGTTTGGCGGCTGTACTCAGAAATCGCAACGATCTGACGGATATTGTCGTCAGTTCGCTTCTGCGTGCATTCGCGCAGGAAACTCATTCCCCACAACCATTGCAGGAGTTCGGCACGCGGACGGAATAAAAGTGGCGCATCTTCTTTTCCTAGCCACTTCAATACTTTCATTGGTGCAGACGGATTTGCCCAAGGTTCTGCATGCGATACAGAAATCTGGCAACCGTTCGCGAAACTGGTTTCCTGCGCGGCGCCGGGCTGACGCTCAATGACAGTGACGTCATGTCCTTCTTTATTGAGAAACCATGCTGACGATGTGCCGATAATGCCTGAACCAAGAACGATGACTTTCATTGCGTAAATCTCCTGTCTTTGAATAAGGAGATTGTAGAAATAGTTCGCTTTTCCAGGTAATCAATAACGGTGCCAGGATTTTTATTTTCAAAACAAATTAAATGAATTTTGTTTGAAAATGAAAATAATTTTCTTGAATTTGATTATTTTGAGATTTTTGCTTTGGAGATTTCCTGTGTCACTGCGCGTGTGACGACTTCTTCCAGTGTTTTATGAAGGCCAGAACGAATTTCCGT
>JAGWUK010000839.1 GCA_028868455.1 Burkholderiales bacterium
CTGATGATAATTTCACCAGGCTCAGCAATTAATCTTAGCCGTATCGCCAATTCTGAAGTCGCACCAATGCTGTCAGGAATACTTTCATCATCCCCAACGATGATCATTCCTGTGTGAATTCCCAGTTTGAATTGGCAATCCGGTAATTCAAGCTGCGCAATCTCGAGTGCAGCTCCGACAGCAAGTTTTGCCGCTTGCTCGTGAGCTAGTGGAAATCCAAAATACGCCAACAGGCCAGAACCATGTTTCTGTATGACATAGCCCGAGTAGCGCTGAAATATGGCAAGACAAATGCGCCGTGGCTCAAGCAAAGATGCCAGTCGGTCTTCTGGTTCTTCGTGATCCGTTGCGAGTATTTCGCAATATACGGTGGTGACTTGTTTGCGTTCAAAGGTGCGGAAGGCCTTGGTTTCCTGGGCAACTTCCGAAGAGAGACCAAGGCGGATCTGCTCCGCAAGTAACTGAGTTTGCGGGCTGGGTGTGACGCCTAACTCACTTTTCAGCATTCGAACGCATGAATCAAAATGCGACAGGGCGGTCGACGGTTGTCCATTTGCTGAATATAAGCGCATAACGCGCCGATGCCCGTCCTCGTTCCATGGTTCTAATTCACAAAAACGGTGCGCATATTCCAATGCCTTGTCGAATTGCGCAATTGCCTGATACTTGTTCGCCAAGCGCTCTAATGCCGAAAGAGTTCTGCGTAAAAAGGTCTCGCGCTTGACCTGTAACCACTCTTCAAATGCGTCACAACCTTGTACAGAAAAACTCTCCATAAAATTACCGCGATATGCAGCAACCAGCTTCTCGAGCTGAACGTGATCAGTCGTCAAATTTTTTTCTGCATTATGCGGATTGAGCGGGAACGCAGAACTGAACAAATGGACGTCGACGCGATTGGCATAGACCGGATTAAATTGAATACTGCTTCTATCGATGAATAAGCAAGGCGCGGCATGCGGATCGGGATTTAGCTTGGCGCGTAAATCGTGCAATACCATCCGTAAATTGGTCAGCGCAGCATCACGTGAAAAATCCGGCCACAGCAACTCAGCCAATTTGCCCCTGTTCTGCTCAACGCCAGGATGGCATGCGAGATAGGTCAATAGCGCACGCCCTTTGTCATAAGCCAGTGCGACAGTCGAAGTCTCGCTCAGGGCCGAAATTTTTTTAATTTCAAAACTACCTAGTAAACAGATTTGAAACGGCAGCAAATTCAGTGTTGACGGCATTAATTCATTTCCTTTTGCGCTTTTCTCAGGATTTTCACGCGCCCGGATGCGGAAATATGTTGAAGTTCGTGATTGAAGGCAATACTTTAACATTTGTGATGACAGCAAAATACGTCGCTTGTCACACGATGTCGTTTTTATCAATGAATGCCGACAATTAATGGGAAAGTCGGACGTCTAAATTGCTGAATTATTTGCTTTTCTCAGGTTTTGATGTGCTCCAGACGAGGTTTGCTGCGCATAAGTCTTCGATGGCGCTTCCGACTGATTTGAACACGGTAATTTGTCGTTGGTCGGCACGACCAGAATGTTTTTCCGTACATAAATCAGCGAGTTCAGCGACTATGTTTCTCCTTTGTAGGTTGCCGTTGGCCAAGGGCTGGAGAAGGTCGCCAGCTTCGGCGAGCGCGCCGTCGA
>JAGWUK010000840.1 GCA_028868455.1 Burkholderiales bacterium
AAAAGGCGGTTGTTACACTACTGATTTTTCTCACTAACTGTTAAACTTTCTCATTATCTTCTAATTTTTCACATCCGTTCCAACGCCATGCGCTTGCTGGTCGGCATGGTATGACGAACGAACCATGGCGCCGACAGCGGCGTGGGCGAAGCCCATTTTGTAGGCTTCTTCTTCGTACATTTTGAAGACGTCTGGATGCACGTAGCGGCGCACTGGCAGGTGATGACCGCTTGGCGCCAGGTACTGACCGATAGTCAGCATGTCGACATTGTGTGCGCGCATGTCGCGCATGACTTGCAATACTTCTTCATCGGTTTCGCCAAGGCCGACCATGATGCCGGATTTGGTTGGCGTGTTGGGATGCTGTTCTTTAAAACGTTTCAGCAGGCTCAGTGAGTATTCATAATCGGAGCCAGGGCGTGCTTCTTTGTACAGGCGCGGTGCTGTTTCCAGATTGTGATTCATGACGTCCGGTGGTGCCATGTTGAGGATTTCCAGCGCACGATCCATGCGGCCACGGAAATCAGGTGTCAGGATTTCGATGCGGGTCAGGGGAGACAGTTCGCGGATTTTGCTGATGCATTCAGCAAAATGGGCGGCACCACCGTCGCGCAAATCGTCGCGATCAACCGAGGTGATGACGACATAGCTGAGTTTCAGATCGGCGATGGTTTTGGCCAGGTTCAGCGGTTCGTCCACGTCCAGCGGATCTGGTCTGCCGTGGCCAACGTCGCAGAACGGGCAGCGGCGGGTGCATTTGTCGCCCATTATCATGAAGGTGGCCGTGCCTTTGCCGAAGCATTCGCCGATATTCGGGCAGGAGGCTTCTTCGCAGACAGTGACCAATTTATTGGCGCGCAGGATGTCTTTGATTTCGTAAAAACGGGTGGTTGGCGAACCGGCTTTGACGCGTATCCAGTCTGGCTTTGGCAGTCTTTCCATCGGGACGATCTTGATAGGAATGCGCGCAGTTTTGCTGGCGCCCTTTTGTTTTTCTGTGGGATCGTAGGCGGCGGAAGCGGCGGATGTGGAGACAGGTGTGTTTTCGGTTGTCATGATGCGAAGCGGTTCGAAAATTCAGGAGACGGTCAAAAGGTCTTGCAAATGTGTGGCAAGGCGTTGCTGTACTTCAGCCAGTGGCGCTTTGACGCCAAGGGTTTTCATATCGACTGTGGCGAGTCCGGCGTAGCCGCAGGGATTGATCCAGGAAAATGGCGTTAAATCCATGTCCACATTCAGCGACACGCCATGATAGGTGCAACCATTGCCACGTACTTTCAGCCCCAGAGCGGCGATTTTGGCGCCTTTCCATGCACCCGTACTGACATAGATGCCGGGGGCGCCTTCCTTGCGTTCACCGGCGAGATTATACGCTGCCAGGGTGTCGATGACCGCTTGTTCGATCTGGCGCACGAATTCGCGCGCAAATAAACGGGCTTTCGGGTGGCTGCGGCGTAAGTCCATCATCAGATAAATGACGACCTGGCCGGGGCCGTGGTAGGTGACTTCGCCGCCGCGATCAGTTTGTACGACCGGAATATCGTGGGCCGCGAGTATATGCGATTGGTCCGCGCCAAGGCCGAGTGTAAATACCGGCGGATGTTCAACGATCCAGAATTCATTCGGTGTATCGGCAGTACGCGCA
>JAGWUK010000841.1 GCA_028868455.1 Burkholderiales bacterium
GTCCCGTTTTTTTGCTTCGCGGACAGACGCTGGCTCCCCCCCGTTGTATGTGTTGTGAGCTTCGTTGCTATTTTTAGTCGATCATGTCGTCAAAAAAAAGGAGTTGCACCATGCCATTTCCGAGTCGTTTTTCTTCCGTTGCCGCCAGACTATCTGTCGGATTGCCCCTCAGTTGCAGCCTGCTGGTTTTACCCTTGCATACGTTTGCCCAGAGCAAATCGGTGAATCAGGTTGTCAAGCCGCCGCTGGCGCTGGCCTATATCGATGTGGCGACCAGCGCCAGCGATATGCCGGGTGGCAATATGATGGGGGCGGCGATGCAGGGCGGCCAGTCTGGCGGTTTGCTGGGTGCGCTTGGCAGCCTTGGCGGTATGGGAGGCAATCGCGGCGGCGGTGATGCGTATGCGCACGGCAATGTGTTCGGCAGCACGCACGGCATGGGATTTGGCAATGGCAAATATGTCGATGTGTCGGTCTATGCCAGCAAAAACAAAGCGCTGGCCGAGGCGCAGCAAGCGATTCCCCCGGCGATGCACATGGGCGACGTTCTGCATCTCGTCGCGCCAGTACCTGACAAACCCGTGCCTGTCGTCAGCGACGATAGCCCAGTGGAGCCGACTTATCAAAAGCCGAAAGGCAAGATTTCGCTGTACTGGGGCTGCGGCGACAGCATCCGGCCCGGCCAACCGCGCAGCATCGATGTCTCCACGGCCTCGCCAGCAGACTATGCAAAATTTTTTGTGATGCGCGGCAAAACCACCAAGGGCGCGCGTTCACAACCCGGCCATCCGGCCTGGCCAAATAAAGTGGACGACAAACGCGTGCCAGACAATGCCTCGCTGCAAGGCCAGCATAGCTTTAGCGGCAATGGCCTGCCAGACAGTTTCCGAGTCACGCTGGGCGCAGCGCAAGACCTGATGCCACCTATCCAGTTACAGCAAACGAAAAAAGACGGCGCGATCGCACTGGCCTGGCAGAGCATTCCGTATGCGCGCGGGTATTTCATCAGCGTGATGGGCGGCCAATCGATGGGCGGCGACAGCGGCGAAATGATTATCTGGACTTCCAGCGAATTACCGGATTTCGGCTTTGGACTGATGGACTATCAATCCAATTCCGACGTCGATAAATGGATCAATGAAAAAGTCATTCTGCCCGCCAACACGACTGTTTGCACTGTGCCTAAGGGGATTTTTGGTGATCACGGCGGCGGCATGTTGCGCATGATCGCTTACGGCCCGGACAGTTATTTTGCCTATCCGCCAAGACCTGACGATCCCAAAATCGCCTGGGAGCCAGACTGGCAAGCCAAGGTGCGCGTCAAATCCGGCTTTGCCTCCATTCTGGGTGGCATGGGCAATATGGGCGGTGCGCGCGAGCAAGGCATGCAAGGGCAAACACCGCAATCACCGCCGCAGCAGCGTCCGGCGGAGGAAGGCAATAAGCTCAATCCGGCGGAATTGCTGAAAGGTTTGTTTGGCAGGTAGTTGGGGTTGTGCCATCCGGTCGCCGGGGCGATATCCGGGCTGGCGATCGTCAATCATGCGTACTGGGCTGTTCGCGAAAAACATGGTGATGATTTGGGCTTCGTGCTTCGTTCAAATTATGGCAATCACGGCGTAGTGAAGATTGCCGGCCGGTGGTA
>JAGWUK010000842.1 GCA_028868455.1 Burkholderiales bacterium
CGTCAACAATGTACCCCAATTACATTATTGAAAGAACAATAAATAAACCAAAGAGAATTTCCGATGGTGAGTGATACATGCTTAAGCGCCATAGTCTGCTGCCTTCGTATTGGAGGAAAAGTGCACAACGATGGGAAGTCGCAATCCATCCGCGAACTGAAAAGCAGATACCTCTTGGCGGCTCATGAACAGACTCAATCGGTTGGATTGATGGCTAGCGTTTCATTTAATCACAATGCAATTCAGGATAGATAAATGAGTATGAATCGACGAGAATTTTTGACGTTGGCGACTGGCACAGTTCTATTGTCCGGCTGTGGTGGCGATGCCAAAGGTGGCATCAGCAACGCTTCCAATGGACAAAGGCCTGCTGGTAGCGATGACTCAGGAACTACGAGTCCAATTCTCGTCATAGGTGCGGGTATAGCAGGTATCGCGGCTGCACGAAAATTGCGTGACGCAGGAAAAGAAGTAATCGTGCTGGAAGCGCGTGATCGTATCGGGGGGCGCATTTATACTTCACCTGAGTGGACAGGCGCAAAGCTTGATCTTGGTGCGACCTGGATTCATGGCGCCGGTAAAAAAAACCCAATTGCCAAGCTGGCAAACGACATAGGGGCCCGTCTGGCAACAACAGATCGAGACAGTGGCGAAATCTACGATACAGACGGCAGCCAGCTTGAAACAATTGCTACAAGGCATATCGAATCAATACGGACATCAATCGTGAAAGTGCTCTCCGATGCTCAAAAAGCGAACATTGATGTATCTGTGCAGGAAGCTGTACGCAATGGTTTGCGCTACGCGAGTCAATCACCTGCCGATCGGAATCGCATAGATTTTCTGGTTAATACGACGATCGAACACGAATATAGCGGTGAGGCGAATCGTCTTTCCAGTTATTGGTACGATAGCGGTGAATCGTATGAAGGTAGTGAATCAATCTTTATTGATGGTTATCAGGTTTTGACTGATTACCTTGCTCAAACGGTGAAAATTCGATTAGGGCACGTAGTCAAGACAATCGCTTATTCGACCGGGAACGAGGTTACGGTTACGACAAACCAAGGTGTATTTACTGCTCAACGGGTCGTTGTGACACTACCGCTTGGCGTTTTGCAATCTGGTGCGGTAAGTTTTTCACCGGCACTTCCAGTTGCCAAACAGACCGCTATTGATAAACTGGGGATGGGTATACTTAACAAATGCTATCTGCGATTTCCAAAGGCATTTTGGGATACCAAGGTTGACTGGATCAACTATATTCCGGACTCAAGTCGATACGGTCAATGGGGGGAGTGGGTAAGTTTGGCGCGACCTGCAGGCCAACCAATATTATTGGGTTTTAACGCGGCTGCTTTTGGTCGCGAGATAGAGTCCTGGAACGACCAGCAAATCGTAGCAAGTGCAATGTCGACTCTTAAAATAATGTATGGAAAAAATATTCCGGATCCAACAGACTCAATGATTACCCGATGGGGTTCCGATCCTTATGCAATGGGGGCGTATTCTTGCAACATTTTAGGATCTACACCAGAAATGCGCACCGATCTAGCAAGCAATATTAGTAACCGAATATTTTTTGCCGGTGAAGCAACTGAGCGCCAATATTATCAGACAGTTCATGGTGCGTATCAGTCCGG
>JAGWUK010000843.1 GCA_028868455.1 Burkholderiales bacterium
TGTTTCTGGCGGGCTCAACGGTGGATGCATGGCATGCAGTTAGTTTAAGAGATATTTGGACAGAGTCTGATATCGTTGAGTTTCTAAAAACTGGTCAAAACAAGCATGCGACAGCATTTGGCACGATGACTGAAGTCATCGGATTAAGTACACAGCATTTTACGGATACTGATCTTAAGGCGATTGCAACATATCTCAAGTCGTTGCCATCAAATACTAAAAAGGAAAGCCTGGCGGCTAAACCTGCTTTTGTGGCTCAGGCCGTTGGGGATAAACTGTACAAGACGCCTGGCGGTCTTGGTTATGACCAATTTTGCGCAACTTGCCATCGTAAAGACGGCTTGGGGGTGCCAGGATTGTTCCCACCGCTTGCCGGAAACCGGTCAATTCTGTCTGATGATCCTACGTCAGCAATCCACGTCACTATTAGCGGATGGAAATCGGCATCTACGAAAGATAAACCACGAGTTGTTGGAATGCCGGAATTTGGTCAACTGACGGATGAAGAGCTTGCAGACATCATCACATTCATGAGAACAACATGGGGTAATCAGGCATCGCACGTTAATGCTAGTCAGGTAAAGAAAGTGCGTGATCAACTTGATTTGTCGAAGCCGGAACAGACTAAGTTTTCAACGCCAAGGTTTTCATCAATGTTGGAAACTGCAAATGCTGATCAGGTTATTTATGGCATGCGTCTAATGACCGAAACCAAAGCATTACTGCCGGACAATGTTGGTAATGGGCTTAATTGTAGTAGCTGTCATCTGAATGGAGGGACAGTCGCCAAAGCCTCACCGTTTGTTGGCGTTGCAGCTCAGTTTCCACGCTATGCTGCCCGTGCGGGGCGCGAAATTGATTTGCAAGATCGAATTAATGGCTGCTTTAAACGTTCCATGAACGGGAAGCCCGTGCCTAAAAAATCCAAAGAAATGCAGGCTATGGTTGCTTATTTTAAGTGGATGAACAACGGGTACAAGATGGACGAAAAAATACCGGGTCGGGGTATTGGCAAGATTGATAACTCGATCATTCCCGATCCGAAAAATGGCAAGAAAATCTATGAGGCACAATGTGCTGTTTGCCATGGTAGTAATGGGCAAGGCGTTCAGAAGCCTGATGGTTCGTATATCTTCCCAGCGGTATGGGGAGAGGACTCTTTCAACATCGGCGCAGGTATGGCACGTACCTACACAGCAGCGGCTTTCATAAAGAGCAATATGCCAATGGGGCACTCAACTAAATTCCCTTTAGGTCACGGAGGCCTTTCGGATCAGGAAGCTGTTGATGTTGCTGAGTATTTCTCACATATTAAGCGACCTGACTTTCCTGAAAAAGTAAACGATTGGCCAAACGGTGAAAAACCCAAAGATGCCCGCTATTAACGTGATGCATTAGGAATGAAAAGCCCGGCCAGTTGAAACTGAGCCGGGCTTTTTCGTTATGCGTGTTGTGTATTAGCGATAGACGAGTACCGGGATTTTCGAGTGTGTCAGTACCTTCTGGGTTTCGCTACCAAGTAACAGCCCGGTGATTCCCCGACGGCCATGTGAAGCCATAAAAATCAGATCGCACTGTTTTTGCTCGGCCGTGCTGATGATTACGTCATAAGGCACATCGCTGGTTTCCGTCACCGTTGT
>JAGWUK010000095.1 GCA_028868455.1 Burkholderiales bacterium
TGATGAAGCCGATGTGATTTTGTATGGATGTACGGACGAATTCGCTCATGAAAATTCCGATGAAAAGAGAGAAGGGAAACGAGCATTTTAACCTTGCCAGGTCCACCCGTCACGATTGCGCCATGCAGGCGGATCTGCGACGGAAAAAGTCATCTGACAAGCAACAAAAAAGGACGCCAACTTCGCGTCCTTGTTTTGGTGTTCCCTTAGCGGGAGTGGGCGTTATGCCGCTTATGCCGGATCAGGAATATGCTTGATCGCGTCGTGCTGATGATCCTGGATTTTGTCTTTATGCTTAATGACCTGACGATCCAGTTTATCCACCAGCGCATCAATGGCTGCATACAGATCCTGTGCCAGACTTTCTACGTGGATATCTTTACCGCTGATGTGCAGATTGATATCTGCTTTGTGTCGTTTCTCTTTCTCCCGGAGCTTGTCAACCGTCAGGATGACGGCGATATCAATGACTTGGTCGAAGTGTCGCCGGATGCGTTCCAGTTTAGTATGTACATATTCACGAATTGCAGGAGTTACTTCGACGTGGTGTCCACTGATGGTGAGATTCATACTGTGCTCCTATGGTGATGTTGCTTGCTGTTACGATGCGCTCATTTCATCGGAAATGTCTTGAGCTAAATCATATATAGCAATTCGAACCGTGATTACAAGGACTAAGTTACAAAGATTTACGTAAACTGACTGGGGGAATTTTCAGGGCCTCACGGTATTTGGCAACTGTCCTTCGGGCAATTACCATGCCCTGTTCACCCAGCATGTCTGCGATTTTGCTGTCAGAGAGTGGGCTTTTCTGGTCTTCTGCTCCTATCAACTGCTTGATGAGTGCGCGTATCGCGGTGGAAGATGCTTCACCCCCTGTTTCCGTCGCGACATGGCTGCCGAAAAAATATTTCAACTCAAACATACCATGCGGGGTCAGCATATATTTTTGGGTCGTTACACGGGAAATAGTGCTCTCGTGTAATCCCAGTGTATCAGCTATTTCGCGCAAAACAAGGGGGCGCATGGCAACAGCACCATGTGCAAAAAAATTACGTTGCCTTTCAACTATGGCTTGTGCAACGCGCAAAATTGTATCGAAACGCTGCCGCATATTTTTGATCAGCCAACGCGCTTCCTGCAGTTGCGGACCCATTCCGGATTCGCCACGACTTTGCTTCATGATGTTGGCATACATACTGCTGACACGCAGCTTGGGCATGACATCCTGGTTGAGTAACACTTGCCAGCCGTTACCCGATTTTTTGACAATCACATCGGGTACAACGTAGTCCGAATCTGTCGCCGAAAATTCTGCACCAGGACGTGGCCGGCACTGACGAATCACCGCCTGCGCTTCACGCAAATCTTCATCGTCGCAATCGAGAATTTTTTTTAATTTATTGAAATCGCGCTGCGCAAATAAACCCAGTTGCGTTTCGACAATTTGCAAGGCCAGCCTGCGTGTGACGAATGGAATTTTGGGGAAACGTTTGATTTGCAAAGCCAGACATTCTGCCGGTGTGCGCGCACCGACACCTGCCGGGTCGAAGCTTTGCAACATGGATAAGGCAAAACTTAGTTCATCCGGATCGACGCATAATTCCAGCGGCAGGCTGGCATGGATTTCGTCCAGTGTCTCACTCAGATAGCCATTGTCATCCAACGCGTCGATCATTAATTCCACCAACGCACGGTCGCGTGGCTCGCGCAAGTTCAGGCGCATCTGTTCCAGCAAATAGTCGCGCAAAGTAATGTGCGCTGCCTCCAGTTGCGGACGGCCTTCGTCTTCTTCGGCACCGCGATTGCCTTGCGGAACGTCGTCAAAACTCCAGTCGTTATCGCTGGCGCTCATTGTTTCGTTGGCGTTAGCGACTTCGCTACTCTCGGACGTGTCGGGTGTCAGCTTGTCTTCGCGGACGGGCACTTCCATTCCGGCATCGGCCGCAGTGCTGGCGCTATTGACGGCGCCATCGGCGAGCAGCCGCACGGCATGGTCGAGTGGATCGTCCACACGTTCCAGCAGCGGGTTTTCGATCAGCAGGGTTTCCAGTTCCTGATGCAGTTCCAGCGTGGACAACTGCAACAAGCGTATCGATTGTTGCAGTTGCGGCGTCAGTGCCAGATGCTGAGAGGTGCGAAGTTGGAGGCTTTGTTTCATGATGAATCCCGTCACATGCGGAAATGCTCTCCCAGATAAACACGACGGACGGATTCGTTTTGAATAATATCGTCTGGCTTGCCACTCGCCAGCACAGCACCCTGATTGATGATGTAGGCGTGGTCGCAAATACCCAAGGTTTCGCGCACATTGTGGTCGGTGATCAGGACACCGATGCCGCGTTCTTTCAAAAAGCGCACGATGCGCTGGATCTCAATCACGGCAATCGGATCAACGCCGGCGAAAGGTTCATCAAGCAAAACAAAGCGCGGGTTGGTAGCTAATGCGCGGGCAATTTCCACGCGGCGACGTTCGCCACCAGATAAAGACAGAGCCTGATTTTCGCGAATTTTTTCGATCTGTAAATCGGCCAGCAAGGCATTTAAGCGCCGCTCGATTTCTGCACCGGATAAGAATTTTCCACCCGCATCTTTTTGCAGTTCGAGCACGGCACGGATATTGTCTTCAACCGATAATTTGCGAAAGACCGACGCCTCTTGCGGCAAGTAAGACAAACCGAGTACGGCGCGCTGATGAATAGGTAAAGTCGAGATATTGGTGCCATTGATCAGGATGTCACCGGCATCCGAGGGCACCAATCCCACGATCATGTAAAACGAGGTGGTTTTGCCAGCACCATTCGGGCCAAGCAAGCCAACTACCTCACCGTTCTTGACTTGCAGGGACACGTCGCGCACGACCTGACGCGCGCCATAGCGCTTTTGCAAACCTTTGATGAGCAGAATGCTGTCGTTTTCTGCCATCTCAATTCACCTGTTTTTCGGTTTTTGGCTGCAAGGTCAGCTTAACGCGGCCGCCACCTGGAATCTGTTGCCCGTCGCTGGAGTTGGTGCCGACAAAGACATCGTTTTTACTGTCGTAAGAAAGATATTCGCCTTCCTGTTCCTGCGTGACTTTTTTTCCTTCCAGATAGCGCACTTTGGCACGCGAGATGAATTTAACGAACTCGGTTCTCTCGTCATATTCAGCACGATCTGCCTCGCCTTCTACCCACAGGTCGGGGCCGCCGTCGCGTTTTTGGCGGAACGTGATCTTATGTCCGGGCTTGCCGGTCAGAAGCACGCTCTGGTAGCCGTCGGATGCTTCGGTCACGACAGCGTGGTCTGCTTTGACCAGCAGGCTGCCGCGCGTGGCGATCACATCACCGGCAAGCACACGGGTATTTTTCTTGCCATCGCTGACCAGATGTTCGGCTTCGATCGTCATTTCTTTGTTGCTGTCCGCTCTTTCGGCGTGAGCCGCGTTGGTCAGCGTGCAGATGGCGCTGACCAGCACGATACTGCGCAATAAGCGGCGACTCAGGATGGTGTGCAGTGACATGTGAGGGCTTTCTATTCTTTCAGTTTCGGATGCGTGCCAGGCGTTCTCTTTTTGAGTCGCATATGCACATCGCTCATGAGTTCCAGTTTTTGGTTGGCGTTGTCGGCGAACAAGCCGATGGCGCGTGTGTCTGCTGTTGCCGTTTCTATGTGGACGGCTTTATCGGTTTTGACTATGTTCTCGTCTGGAAGCAATAACAGATAGTCGGTTTGCAAATGCATGAAACGATCTGTGTTGCCATCTTGTTTTTCCATCGTGACGTTGTCAAACAAATGCACGATATCGTGCTCGCGTTTTGGAAAGACTTCTGTGGACTTTTGTTCGATGACGGCACGATCAGCACGGATATGAACCGGCGACTGGTTTTCGTCGAAACTGTCGATGCGCGGTTGCGAAATTTCAAAATTGTCGCCGCGCGGAATATGTACCAGTTTTTCGCCAGTGATGTGGTAGTTCGCCTGACCGATGTTGGAAAGTTTGACGAAATTGAATTTTTCAACATAGTAGTCAGGTTCGGTGCGTTCCGCAGAACGAACCTGTTCGCCGTCGCCGCTGCGGCGCAAGACATCGAGCAGCCAGAAGCTGCCCAGTGCTACGACGCCAAGCATGGCCACCATCGCCCAGATGCGAAAACGATCAATAGTCAGTTGCGGTTTCATGATAAAAATTCAGCCAGCGCCTGGTCGTATTTGCCTTGCGCCTGCAAGATGAAATCACAGATTTCCCTGGCCGCGCCGCGACCGCCGCCAGCCGTCGTGACATGGTGCACCCGTTTGCGAACTTCCGCATGACCGTTGGGAACGCTGGCAGCAAAGCCCACGCGCGAAAGTACGGGTAAATCGATCACGTCATCGCCGATGAATCCACATGCTTCGGCTGGAATCTGTAGCTCGTCAAGCAGTTTCAGGAAAGCCGTTTTCTTGTCGTGAATTCCCTGACGAACGTGGCTAATACCCAGGTCACTGGCGCGCTTGAGCACGATGGCGGACTGACGCGCGCTGATGATGGCCGTTGCCACACCGGCTTGCTGTAAAAGTTTGATGCCCTGACCATCCAGCACATTAAAGGTTTTCAGCATCTCACCGTCGGGGCCGAAATGCAGGCTACCATCGGTCAGGATGCCATCCACATCAAAAATCATCAGGCGAACCCGGGCTGCGCGGGAAATGGCTTCGCTCATCAGATCACCTTGGCGCGTGTCAGGTCATGAATATGCAGGGCGCCCACCAGTGTGCCTGCGTCGTCTGCCACCAGTAACTGATTAATCCTGTAGGTTTCCATGACTTCCACGGCTTCCACCGCGAGTTGCTCCGGGCGGATGCTGCGCGGATTTTTGTGCATGACTTCCGCAATGCTTAGTTGCGTGAAATCGCGCGTGCTTTCCATCAGCCGGCGCAAATCGCCATCGGTAAAGACGCCGACGATTTTTTGATTCTGATCGACAACGGCCGTCATTGCCATGCCTTTTTTGGTGATTTCCAGTAACGCCGAAGTGAGCCTGGTGTCAGGGGTGACCTGAGGAATCGCGTCGCCGCTGCGCATGACATCATGTACATGCGTCAACAAGCGGCGACCCAGTGCGCCACCGGGGTGCGAACGGGCGAAGTCTTCTTCGCGGAATCCGCGCGCATCAAGCACCGCGACTGCCAGCGCATCCCCTAAGGCCAGCGTGACCGTGGTGCTGGCTGTCGGTGCCAGATTCAGCGGGCAGGCTTCTTTGTCCACATACAGGTTCAGATGCACATCAGCGATTTTGCCGAGGCTGGATTCGGGATTGCCAGTCATGGCGATCAGTTTGACGCCGAGGCGTTTTATGATGGGCAGGATGGACATCAGCTCGGCGGCTTCGCCGGAATACGAGATGGCGATAAACACATCTTGCGGTGTCACCATGCCGAGATCGCCGTGGGCGGCTTCGGCAGGATGCACAAAAAACGAAGGCGTGCCAGTTGAGGCAAATGTCGCCGCAATCTTGCGGGCAATGTGGCCGGATTTGCCTATGCCGGATACAACGACGCGTCCGTGGCAGGACAGCAACAATTTCACCGCTTTCGTAAAGCCGGCGGCGTCGCCGTTGCCCAGGCGTTTTTGCAGGGCCAGCAGTGCATCGGCCTCGATTTGCAATGTCGAACAAGCGAGGTCCAGCGCGCGCTGATCGGCGTTCAGTGCTTCAGCGCCAGTCAGTCTGCCGGAGTAGGTGGGGGCATTCAGATCAGTCATGCCGCGAGTATAAACGAAATTCTCAAAGCAAAAACTCTGCCAGTGACTGACGAGTGAATATTGTTTGCCGGAATTGCCCATCCAAACGCAATAAATCGGCAATAATGTGCCTCATGAATGCACTGGATACGACACTTTCTTTACTGGGCGCCGCTGTTCTTGGGGTGGTGGCTTTTCGCATGTTGCAATTACCGCCAATGCTTGGTTATCTGGTGGTAGGGATACTGATAGGCCCATTTGGTCTGGGCGTGGCCGAAGATGGTGCGGTGACGCACGAGCTGGCCGAATTCGGCGTGGTGTTCCTGATGTTTTCGATCGGACTGGAATTTTCTTTATCGAAACTCATGTCCATGCGCAAAGCTGTTTTCGGCCTCGGCATGGCGCAAGTGCTGGTGACCATCTTGGCAAGTATGCTGACGGGATGGCTCGCGAGTCGCTGGCTGCCGCAACATTTCCAGATTGGTTGGGAGGCCTCCTTTGCGCTGGGCGGCGCGCTGGCCATGTCGTCGACTGCCATTGTCTCCAAAATGCTGACCGAACGCATGGAGCTGGAAAGCATGCACGGGCGGCAGATTATCAGCGTCTTGCTGTTTCAGGATCTGGCGGTCGTTCCTTTGCTGATACTGGTGCCAGCGCTGGCCTCGCATTCGCCAGATGTGGTTAAGACGCTGGCTTGGGCCAGTGGCAAAGCCGTCCTGGTACTGGTGTTGCTCCTGGTGGTCGGGCAAAAACTGATGCGTAGCTGGTTTAGCATCGTGGTAAAGCGCCGTTCACAAGAATTATTCATGCTGAATCTGTTATTGGTCACGCTTGGCGCTGCCTGGCTGACCGAAAAAGCCGGCTTATCGATGGCGCTCGGCGCTTTTGTTGCTGGCATGCTGATTTCCGAGACCGAGTACCGTCATCAGGTGGAAGAGGACATCAAACCTTTCCGCGATGTCTTGCTGGGTTTGTTTTTCGTCACGATAGGCATGTTGCTCAACGTAAGGCTGGTGCTGGAACATGTCTGGCTGGTATTGCTGTTGCTGCTGGGGCCGGTAATGCTCAAGCTGGCCTTGATTACTGCGCTGGCAAAATTATTTGGCAACTCCACCAGCGTTGCCATGCGTACCGGCCTGGGGCTGGCGCAGGCTGGTGAATTCGGTTTCGTGCTACTGAATCAGGCTGGCGGCTTGCAACTGGTTGACCCCTTGTTATTGCAATTGATCCTGGCGTCAATGGTCTTGTCGATGCTGGCCTCGCCGTTTATCTTGGCCAAATCCGATGCGATTGTGATGAAGCTATCTTCCAACGAATGGATGATGCAATCGCTGGCGCTGACGCAGATTGCCGCGCGCACCATGACGACGAAGAAGCATGTGATCATCGCTGGATTCGGTCGCAGCGGGCAAAATCTGGCGCGCTTGCTGGCCGAAGAAAACATTGATTATCACGCACTGGATCTGGACCCCGACCGCGTGCGCGAAGCGCAGACTGCCGGTGCGAATGTGTCCTACGGCGATGCGGCGCGACGCGAAAGTCTGACAGCGGCAGGCATCAATCGCGCCGCTGCACTGGTCGTCACGTATGCGAGTACCGCGTCAGCTTTGAAAGTGCTGCATTTCGTCAGTGAGATGAACCCTGGTCTGCCAGTGATTGTGCGTAGTCACGATGATGTCGATCTGGATAAGTTGCGTGCAGCCGGCGCGACCGAAGTTGTGCCGGAATTAATGGAGGGCAGTCTGATGCTGGCCTCGCATGCGCTGGTGATGCTGGGTGTGCCATTGCGCCGCGTCGTGCACAAGGTCCAGGCGGCCAGGGATGCGCGCTATGAATCGTTGCGCGGTTTCTTTCACGGTGCCAGCGATACCTCCGACAGTCCGGAAAACATGCAGATACGTTTGCATACCGTTGTGCTGACCGAACGTGCGCAAGCACTGGGCTGCAATCTTGAAGCGCTGGACTTGAGGTCGCTGGACGCCGATGTGCAGTCTATACGGCGCGGCAAGACTCGCCTGAATCCGGAGCAGGAAGTCGTTTTGCAGGTCGGTGACGTCGTGGTGGTGCGTGGTACATCGGAAGCAGTCGCAAGAGCAGAGCAGCGACTGCTAAAATAGCGGGTTCATTTTAATTTGAAGGGCAGGCAGTGATGTTTAATCCATCCGACTACATTAAACAGCATATCCGCACGGTAGAAAACTGGCCGCAGCAGGGTGTGATGTTCCGCGACATTACGCCGTTGTTGCAAAATCCCAAGGTTTTCCGTGTGCTGATCGACATGTTTGTACATCGTTATATGGATGCCAAGCTGGACGTGGTAGCGGGACTGGATGCGCGCGGTTTTATCATTGGTTCGGTACTGGCGTACGAGCTGAATCTGGGTTTTGTCCCTATCCGCAAAAAGGGCAAGCTGCCATTTCATACAGTCTCAGAGCAATATGAGCTCGAATACGGGAGCGCCACTGTGGAGTTGCACTCGGATGCCTGCAAAGAGGGTGATCGCGTCGTGCTGATCGACGATCTGATCGCCACGGGCGGCACCATGATGGCCGGTAAAAAACTGCTCGAACGCCTCGGCGCCACAGTCGTTGAGGGGGCCGTGATTGTTGACTTGCCAGAGTTGGGCGGCTCCAAACTGATACGCGAAAGTGGCTTGCCGCTCTATACGGTTTGCAATTTCGAAGGTCATTGATTCCCGCTTTATTCTGATCACGCCAGCGAGCCCGGTGCGCACCCCAGCGCGATGCGGTGAATACGAAAACTGATGTTTCCTTGATTGGGCATCAGTTTTTTTATTGCTGAATTTTCTCAAATTTGGTAAATTATTCCCGTATTTGGGAAAATATGGCGATT
>JAGWUK010000844.1 GCA_028868455.1 Burkholderiales bacterium
TATGTGCCAGAATTCACCGCCGCCATGAACGGCCTGCAAAAAGGCCAAATGACGGAAACCCCAGTCAAAACCCAATTCGGCTACCACATCATTCAAGTGCAAGATGTGCGCGATGCCAAAATGCCAAGCTTGGAAGAAGTTAAACCCCAGTTAATGCAAATGCTGCAACAAGATCAAAACCTGCAACGCGCCAAGTTTGAAGAAATGCTCAAAGTCTTGCGCGCTAAGGCAAAGATTCAGTAATTTGAATTTTCCAGACGTAAAAAAAGCACCTCAATTTGAGGTGCTTTTTTGTTGGTGCTTTTCGTTTGCACGAATGAGGCTAGGAAGTGAACTTGACGTAGGGTGCGCATTCATGCGCACGCAGATTTTACGTGTCTAGAGTTTTCTGTGCACAGGGCACACTCTTACTGCATCTTATTAAAAAACAGCATCCAATAGTGCTATTTTTAATATCAGCACATCGCCACTTCCACCAGTTTATTTCTAAAGCTACTAAGCAAAAATATTTTGTTAAAATTTGATTTAATTTTTTCAGAACAGGAAATTTCTGACCGCCAAGTGAATGTTTGATGTGCATCCAAAATAATGACCAACCATATCTCATCGCACTTTTTTAAATAATCGGAGACACTACTCTCCTTATTATTCAAAACAAAATAAATATCTTGAGCATTTGCTACTGCAACCCATGAGGCCCTTGGTGACTGAAATAGTGTAGGCCTTAGTCCCTTAATTCTCGAAACATTAATATTAGTTACGCAGCTAGGAATTTCATTTAACCCCATATCATCACATATATCGTGATTTGCAGAATCAGGTGCTGGACAATATTTGTAAACCAACTGCGCAATACGCTGACCTACCTTAGCTCTTTCAGAAACAGACATTTTTACTAGCTCGGAGTCGTGAAAATACATACTCACCTGAACTGACGGTGCAATCATTTCCGCGTAAAATTTTTGTGCTTCAGGTGCAATTTGTTCGGCATTTGACTGTGCCGCTGCTGTTTTATTATTTATATCGCCTTGATTGGCTTGGATGCGGGTTAGCTCAACACCTATTACCTTTTGATCAGTTTTAATTAAAAAATCAGGACGCTCTTGTTTGTCGTCGTCAACGACATCACCCTTAGGGAAATGATCGTATAACTTTTGAAATTGCGAAAAATGAAATCTCTCAGTATTTTTTTTGTTTTTACGCATCACTCCTCCTCACCATCAACCAATATTTAACATTGTCAGCATAATCATCACATTAATCATCGCCCCATAGAAAAAGCGCAGAGGATTCTGCGCTTTTTCTATGGTGTAACGGTGCTTAACCCACCCACTTCCGCGCATTGCGGAACATACGCATCCAAGGGCTGCTACCGTCTGGCGTTTGTTTCCAAGCATCCGGCGCCCAGCTCATTTGCACTGTGCGGAACACGCGTTCTGGATGCGGCATCAACACCGTGAAGCGGCCATCTGGCGTAGTCACTGAGGTGATGCCGTTCGGCGAACCATTGGGGTTGAGTGGATAGGTCTCAGTCGCTTGGCCGTGGTTATCCACAAAGCGTAGCGCGACATCCACCTTACTCATATCGCCGCGTTGCGAGAAGTCGGCGAAGCCTTCACCATGCGCGACCGCGAT